>JBAXCM010000059.1:0-13974 GCA_037141475.1 Verrucomicrobiota bacterium
CCTTGAAGTCGATCGAATGCCAAGTGATGGATTGGGCCGACGATACAGCCTATTCGCTCAACGACCTCTCCGATAGCGTGCGCGCCGGCTTTCTCAATATCGAGAAAATCGAGGCGTGGGCAGAACGGCACGGTCAATCCTGTTGCGAGGGCACGTCGCTCGGCGATTTGATTCGGGCGATCCGTCAGCACCGGGTCGATCCGTTCGTTGGGAAACGCATCGGCCGCTACATTCAGGCCGCATCCTTGGTGCCCGAAACGAATTTTCTCAGTGATTTGACGCATCGCTATGGCTTTCGCCTGTTGGTTGAAGAGGGGGTTCGTGCGGAGAGCACCCTGTTCAAACGCTTGGCCTTTGATGTCGTGTTTCTCTCGCCGCAGTTGAAGCAGCTCGAGTACAAGGGCAGCCGGATGTTGCGCCAACTCTGGGATGTGCTGGGGGAACGATACATTGCTCAAGCCAGCATCGACGGGCAGGATTTCCAGTTGCTGCCTGCGGATGTGGCCGCGGAAATTGCAGCAGCCCCTGATGCCTCAGGACGAGCTCGCCTGGTGTGTGATTTTCTCGCGGGCATGACCGATGGTTACGCCGCTCGCACCTACAAGCGCTTGTTTGTGCCGGATTTTGGATCGATTGGGGACTTAGTAGGATGATGACTGGGATTGACATGAGCCGGGTGGGTGATGTTCATTTGTGCAAGCCATGAGCGATGCCTCCACAACTCCCGTTGCCGCTACCAAACCGCTGGTGACCACACCGCTTGAGGCGCTCAAGCTGCATTTCGGGTTTTCCGGGTTTTTGGACGGGCAGGAGGAGGTGATTGGGCAAATTGTCGCCGGGCGCGATGGTTTGGTGGTGATGCCCACCGGTGGCGGGAAGTCGCTGTGTTTTCAAATTCCCGCCTTGTGTTTTGGCGGTGTTACCTTGGTGATTTCACCCCTGATTGCTCTGATGAAGGATCAGGTCGATGCGCTGGTGGCACGGGGAATTGATGCCACGATGATCAACTCGACGCTGTCGTGGCCGGAACAGCGGGAACGGCTCGACGCGATGCGCAACGGGGCATACAAGCTAGTCTATTTGGCCCCGGAGCGGTTTCGGGCTGAGAGTTTTCTCAATGCGCTGGCCGGGGTGGAGGTCTCATTGTTTGCGGTGGATGAGGCTCACTGTTTGAGCCAGTGGGGGCATGACTTCCGGCCCGATTACCTGCGCCTCGGCAAGGCTCTCGAAAAACTCGGCCACCCACAGTGCGTCGCTTTCACCGCAACCGCCACTCCGGTGGTCAGGGAGGACATCACTAGCGTACTCGGCCTGCGCGAGCCTTTCGAGCAGGTCAGCGGGTTCTCCCGCCCCAACCTCTCGCTGAGCATCGCCGCAGTGGACAATGCGTCCCAGAAAAACGAGCGAATGCGAGCGGTGGTAGCCGCCCACCGGACAGGCATCGTCTATTGTGCCACTCGCAAAAAGGTCGAGGCGGTATCCGAAACTCTCGCCAGTTGGGGGTTCAAGTGTGTGGCCTATCATGGCGGCATGAGTGATGCCGAGCGCGAACGGGCGCAGGAGGTCTTCATCCAACGGAAAGCCGATGTGGCGGTGGCCACCAACGCCTTTGGCATGGGCATCGACCGTGCAGACGTGCGCTTTGTCATCCACTACGAGGTGCCTGGCAGCGTGGAAGCCTACTATCAGGAAGCCGGGCGTGCCGGACGCGATGGAGAATCGGCAGTGTGCGAGTTGCTTTTTAATTATGCCGACACCCGCACCCAGGAATTTTTCATAGAGGGAGCCAATCCGACGGCGGCGGTGATCCGCACAATCTATCAATACCTGCTGGGTGAGGCTGACAAGGACTTTGAGGTGCACCGGACGTTGGATGAAATCGCCAAGCACGCCGATGTCAAAAACTCGATGGCGGTGGGTAGCGCCCTCACCGTGCTGGCTCGCAGCGGCTACATCGAGCGCTTCGATGTCCCAGGCCGCCGGATGCGCGGCACCCGCCTGCTCCAACCAGACGTTCTGGCCCGCCAGCTGAGGTTGGATGAGCTGGCTATCGAGGAAAAAGACCGCAGGGACCACGAAAAACTCAAGGCAATGGTCGAAATGTGCTACTCCAGAACCTGCCGCCAACGGTGGATATTGAGCTATTTTGGTGAGGAAGGTGCGGGGGATTGTGGGTGTTGCGACGTGTGTCGCGAGCTGGGCAGCGGCGAATTGCGTGCGCCCAGTCCGGAAGAGCGCTTGGTGGTGCAAAAAACCCTCAGCGGTGTGGCCCGGATGTCCCGCCGCAACAGCGAGGGCTGGGAAGGCCGCTACGGCCGCGGCCGCATCGTCCAAATGCTTTGCGGCAGCCGCTCTCAGGAAATTCTAACGGTAGGGCTTGATCAGCTCAGCACCTACGGCATCCTCAAGGACAAAGGCGTTGGCTACCTCAATGCGCTGATGCGCTCGCTCGCCGATGCCGGGTTGGTCATCACCGTCAGCGGCGAGTACCCGCTACTGACACTTACCCCGCTCGGTGATCGTGTGATGCGCGGCGAGGCGGACTTTTCCTTGGTGTGGCCCGAAGCCGGCGGCAGCAGCGGCCAGGAGGTCGCCCTGCAGGACCACGGCTTCGACCCGGAACTCTACTCCTTGTTGCGCGATTTGCGTGCAAAAATCGCCAAGCGCGAGGAACTGCCACCTTACGTCGTTTTTAACAATAAAACGCTGGAAGGTCTCGCCCGCTACCGCCCAACCACCGCCGCCGAGGCCATCCGCGTACCCGGCATCGGGGCCGCCAAGGTCCAGCGCTTCATCGCGCCTTTCCTGAAGACGATTGCCGAGTGGCGCATATCCCGCCGTCGCTAGAGTCGTTGGAAACCCAATAAGGCGGTCGCGGGGAAATATTTCTCCAGTCTTCTGAGTGTTAATGCCATTGAGCAAGACGGCGGCAAGGGGGGCTATGGGATCAGGCGGGTGCTGGTTCTCCGGAATCGGCTGGGTCCTTGTTTTCAAGGCGTGCGCGTGCCGCTTCGAGTTTGACCAACTTTTCCGGCGAGACTTTTGGGTATTCCAAGTCCAGATTCAGGATGGCGGTGGTCACGGTGTCTGCCACCAGGGCATGGGCGGCGTACTTGCGGTCGGCGGGAATGACATGCCAAGGCGCGCGCTTTGTACTGGTCGCGCTGAGGGCCTCCTCAAACGCTTTTTGGTAGTCTTTCCAGTGCTCGCGTTCCGCCATATCGGCTTCGGAGAATTTCCAATGTTTTTCGGGATTGTTGAGACGTTCGAGGAAGCGGCGCTTTTGTTCGCCTTTGGATAGGTGGAGGAAAAATTTAAGGATAAGGGTGCCGTTTCGAGTGAGGTGTTTTTCGAAGTTGTTAATATCCTCGTAGCGCTTTTCCCAGAATTTGGCGTCGGGATGGGTGGGTTGGCCCGGGCCAAGCCATTCTGGATGGACTTTGACGACGAGCACGTCCTCATAATACGAGCGGTTGAAGATCCCGATGCGGCCGCGTTCCGGGAGGGCTTTCATGTAGCGCCAAAGGAAATTGTGATCGAGTTCCTCAGTGGATGGTTTTTTGAAGCTGTACACTTGGCAACCCTGCGGATTGACGCCGGACATGACGTGGCGGATCGTGCCATCCTTGCCTGCAGCATCCATTGCTTGGAAAATGAGCAATACCGAGTGGGTGTCACTGGCGTAGAGCCGCTCCTGGGCGGCATCAAGCCGCTTGTGGGATTCCGCTAGAATCTCACCGGCGCGCTCTTTGGTGACGTCCTTGCCGAGTTCGCGGGCGGCTTCGGTTTCGGTCCAGTCGGTTGCAAAATGCTTCAGGTTCACGGTCGTCCCGGGTTCGACGACGAATTCTTCGATGAGTTTTGGCTTGATCATGGTGGGGGTTGGGGTATAGGCGGAGTCTGCGGGTTGGGCAACACTCAGGCACGTTGGAAATGACATCCACCAGCCCTGCCTCTGGAGCAGAAAAGACTGGCAAAGTCATCTGACTGGCAGACAAGGGAAATTTTCTGGAGATGTCAAGCTCCGTACCCAGAATTCGTTTTAGTGAGGCCTTGCCTCTGACGTAAATGCACTGGCTACGTTTTGGGGACCCAAGACGAGGGAATTGACCTAACGATCCCCTTTTTCGATTGTTGAGGAATCATGAAGCTGCGCTGAAACGGATATTTTCATGGTATTTGGGGATCGGCCGACTATCCTAGCGGGCAGAGGGACCATGCTGGAACCTCGTGAGCTATCCAAATCATGAAATACCTGCTCCGTGTCTTCGCTGCTTTGCTTTTCGCTTTGCCCGCCGCATTGCCTGCTGCGGACAGGAAGCCTAACATTATACTCATCCTGATAGATGATATGGGCTATGGTGACGTGGGCGCCTTTGGCTCGACGAAGAATCGCACGCCTAACATTGATAGAATGGCCCGTGAAGGGATGAAGCTCACTTCATTTTATGCTGCGCCGGTGTGCACGCCGTCGAGGGCACAGGTGCTCACCGGTTGCTATGCCAAGCGGGTATCGTTGCCCGATGTGATTTTTCCTGCCTGTCCCATCGGCATCAGCGCAAAGGAACGGACGGTGGCTGAGTTGCTCAAGGACGCTGGCTATGCGACCATGTGCATTGGCAAATGGCACGTTGGTGATCAGGCGGAGTTTTTGCCCACCAAGCATGGATTCGACCACTATTTCGGCTTGCCTTACTCCAACGACATGGGTGGCAGCGAGACCGGTCCGCTGCCGGCTGGCACCAAGCGCAAGGGGTCGCCGCCGCTGCCTCTGGTGCGAGATGACAAGGTCATTGAGACCGTCTCGCCACCCGAACAAGATCGTCTGACGGAACGGTACACCGATGAGGCCGTCAAGTTCATCACCGACAACCAGTCCAAACCATTTTTCCTGTATTTGCCACACACCGCCGTGCATGTGCCGATTCACCCTGGCGACAAATTCAAGGGTCACTCGAGCAATGGCTCGTACGGTGACTGGGTTGAGGAAGTCGATTGGAGTGTCGGCAAGATCCTCGATACCCTCCACGAACTCAAGCTGGCCGACAATACGCTCCTTATCTTTACCAGCGACAACGGTCCATGGCTCACCCAAGGGAAAAACGGCGGCACCGCCGGTCCGCTGCGCGGCGGCAAGGGCGGTACCTTCGAAGGCGGCATGCGCGAACCCACCATCGCTTGGTGGCCGGGTCACGTGCCTGCCGCGAGTTCCTGTGATGCGGTGGCCGGCAACATCGATTTGTTGCCAACCTTCGCCTCGTTAGGCGGCGCGGGTTTGCCAGAAGGCGTAAAACTCGACGGCAGGGATCTGACGCAAGTTCTGTTGGGGAAATCTCAGCAATCCCCCCGCGAAGCTCATTACTATTTTAGTTCTAACCGACTTGAAGCGGTCCGCAGCGGCCCGTGGAAATTGGCCATCGTCCGCCAATCCGAAAACATGGGGGGCGGCCAGAACAAGCCCGGCACACCGGCTGCGGAATTCACCCCAACCCTCTATAACCTTGACACCGATATCGGTGAGCAACACGACGTCGCCGCCGAGCATCCTGAGGAGATTGAGCGCCTGCAAAAATTCGTCGCTGCCATGGATGCAGACCTCGGCCTGAAGAAGCCCGGCCCGGGCGTTCGCCC
The DNA here is from genome assembly GCA_037141475.1 of Verrucomicrobiota bacterium. Lineage (GTDB taxonomy): Bacteria > Verrucomicrobiota > Verrucomicrobiia > Verrucomicrobiales > Akkermansiaceae > Luteolibacter. Next base: position 5,632 of record JBAXCM010000059.1, read on the forward strand.
GCCGGGCCGCGTCCAGGACCCGAGCGGCCTCTATCTGACGGAACAATGAGATTTTGAATTTTAGAATTTCGCAGTGATGTCACCTGGATGGATGCTTCTGGTTTTGGGCTGCTGTGCTGTGCTGCCGCTGGCTGAGGCGGCGGAGGTGAAGCAATTGCCTAACATTGTGTTTATTTTGGCCGACGACCTTGGCTACATGGACATTGGCGCGAACAACCCGCAAACGTTTTACGAAACGCCTAACATTGACCATTTTGCGGCTCGTGCCATGCGTTTCACCGCTGGTTACGCCGCATGTCCGGTGTGTTCGCCCACCCGGGCCAGCATCATGACTGGCAAGTATCCGCCACGCACCGGTATCACTAATTTTATTGGCGGCAACCGCACGGGCAAATGGTTGCCGGCACCTAACCGAAACCAGCTGGCGCTCACCGAAGTCACCCTGGCCAAGGCCCTGCGCGGTGCTGGTTATAGCAACTTTTTTGCTGGCAAGTGGCATCTGGGGGACGGCGAGTATTCGCCCAATGCCCACGGGTTTGGGCCCGGGTTGTTAGGCAAGAACCAATTTTATTATCCCGAGTCCGCGCTGCCGCCGCCCAATCCCCAGGATGATCCCAAGACCACCGATCGCATCGCCGACGAGGCCGTGCGGTTCATCGACACCCACAAGGACCAGCCGTTTTTCGCTTATCTGCCGTTTCTCGCAGTTCACATTCCGATTGGGGCCAAGCCGGAATTGATCGCGAAATACCAGCGCAAGCAGGCGTCAGCGCCGCCCGTTGCATGGGGCCAGGAACGCGAAAGCAAGGTGCGCTTGGTTCAGAACCACGCGGCTTATGCCGCCATGCTCGAGCAGATGGACAGTGCCATTGGCCGGGTGTTTGACGCGCTGGAGCGCAACGGTCTGAGCGATCACACGATTGTTGTGTTCACCTCGGACAACGGCGGTCTGGCGACGGCCGAGGGGCATCCCACGTCGAATTTGCCATTGCGCGGAGGCAAGGGTTGGCTGTATGAGGGGGGGATTCGCGAGCCTTGGATCATCAGTGCCCCGGGTGTCACCCGCCCCGGCAGTCGCTGCGATACACCGGTTGTGAGCACTGATTTCTATCCGACGTTGCTAGAGTTAGCCGTGCTGCCGCTCATGCCACAACAACACCTCGACGGCGTGAGCCTGTTGCCGCTGCTCAAGGGGGGCGAATTGCAACGCGGCCCGCTCTACTGGCATTACCCGCATTACAGCAACCAGGGTGGGGGACCAGGCGGAGCGGTGCGAGATGGCGATTGGAAACTCATCGAGTCGTACGATGACGGCAGCTGCGAATTATATAACTTGCGCGACGACATTGGTGAGAAAAACGACATGGCTGCAGCGAGCCCCGCGAAGGTGGCGCAACTTCGAGGCAAACTGGTGGACTGGCGCAAGTCGGTGCAGGCATTGATGCCAACGGCAATCCCGGCTAACCAGAACAAGCCCGCTGCGCAAGGCAAGGGGCAGCGCTCGGCGGATCCATCCAGCAAGCAGGAATCATGAGTTTGCCAGCCATTATTGCTGCAGCCTGCGGGTCCTTGTTTTATCTCAATGTTTTGCATGCGGCGGAACCGCAGCCCGCAAGCACCAAACCTAACATTCTATTCTTGTTTGCCGACGACCAGCGGGCCGACACCATCGGGGCTCTTGGCAATCCGCTGATCAGGACGCCCAATCTCGACCGCTTGGCGAGGGCGGGTGTGGCCTTTGACCGGGCCTACATGCAGGGTGGGATGCAGGGTGCGACTTGTGTGCCGTCGCGGGCGATGCTGCTATCGGGGCGGTCATTGTTTCGCATCGATGAAAGACTCCAGCGTGATCAGACGTGGCCTGAAGCGTTTGCTCGGGCCGGTTACACCACCTTCATGTCCGGCAAGTGGCATAACGGAGAGGCCTCGCTGGCGCGGGTTTTTCCGAATGCCCGCGCTGTCTTTGTCGGAGGCATGACAGATCCGCTCAAAGCCTCACTTTGCAATGTGACGGATGGCAAACTGACAAATTCGAAGCCAGCCGCCAAGCATGCCTGCGCGGTGTTTGCCGACGAAGCCATCGGCTTTCTCAATCGGCAGACTGGCGGCCCGTTCTTCTGTTATGTGCCGTTTGACGCGCCACACGACCCACACATCGTTCCAGAGGATTTTCCGATTCGCTATGATGCGGCCGACATTCCGCTGCCGGGCAATTTTTTGCCGCAACATCCATGGGACAATGGCGAGATGATGATCCGTGATGAGGTGCTTTTGCCGCATCCACGCCCGCCGCTCGCACTTCGCCAGATGAACGCTGATTACTATCGCTATATCTCGTACCTCGACGCGCAGATTGGTCGCGTGCTCGATGCCTTGGCTGCCTCGCCGTTCGCTAACAATACTCTGGTGGTTTTTTCGGCGGACTCCGGCGTTGCCCGGGGCAGCCACGGTCTTATCGGCAAACAAAACCTTTATGAGCACTCGTTGCGCGTGCCTCTCATCATCAGCGGCCCGGGCATCCCGGCTTGCAGACGCTCCGGGGCCATGTGTTATCTGTTTGATGTGTTGCCCACCCTCGGCGCGCTATGCGGCGTTGCCGCTCCCACGACCAGCGAGGGTATCGACTTCAGCGCTTGCGTGCTAGAGCCGACCCGGCCGGCCCGAACCGAGTTGTTGTTTGCCTATCGAAACGTCCAACGCGCCGTTCGCGATGATCGCTGGAAACTTATCCGTTACCCGCAGGTCGATAAGACCCAGCTTTTCGACCTGCAATCCGACCCGCTGGAAATCACCAATTTGGCAGAAATTCCCGCTCACGCCGCCAAGCTCACCGAATTGATGACGTTGCTAGAGACTCAACAGCAGCACTTCGGGGATGGCAAGCCCTCGCGCTAACCACCAGGCATCAGCGTGGGAGCATCAGCTCTTGGTCGCTTAGGCCGGTGAGCCGGCGCAAGCCACCGAGCAGGCGCATGAGGGTGAAGAACAGGAAAATCAGGACTGGCACGCCAATGACGGCAAATCCCCAGCCGGTGATTTTTGCGATGATGCTGTTATACACTTCCAAGGCATCGGCGGCTCGCGGGTCGAACCCCCGGAAAAACCACCGCGCGAGGAACACGTTCATCGCCGCACTGACGAAAAATGAAGCGGCAAACAGCCGCGTCGCCGCCCCCAGCAATCTCTCGTAGCCGCTTTGCACTGCCAACTCGGCTACCCGCTCCTCGATTCTGCGGATGTCAAAGATGCTGTCGTTGTAAAGGAATACCCGAATCAGTGGCGTCGACGTCCGCTGCGAAAATAAGATGCCCACCCCTAGCACTAACGGAATAAGCGCCTCCTTGATGCCAAACAACTGCCCGGCATTAGGCTTTACCGATCCGTCCTTGTTCCACAGGTACAGTGTCAATCCGCCAGTTAGGACCACCGATAGCAGCCCCAGCCCGGAAAAGAAATTGGGTGTGCGGGTTTTGGCAAAGAACCACAGGCCGTAGCCAAGTGGCAGGGCGAGGGCGATGATGATGGCTTTGACGGGGCCTAGATGCCACGGGCGAACCGCCTTGCCGAGCAGCGCCTGCAACTCCGGATCCTTGCTGAAAAGGCTCAAAATCATCACCGGTACCAGGACGTTGATGAGGATGTTAGCGAGCGGGTGTTCGTCTTTGCGTTTGGGGGCTGCCATCGGATTGGGATCTTGCAAAGCGCGACGACTAAGGCTTGAAGCGGCCATTGACAAGGCAAAGAACGGAATAATTCCTTGCGAAGGCACGTGCCACGCGCCAACCTCGGGGTGTGAATGCCCGATATTGCCTTGCCGGACGGAGTTACGGCGCTCGTTTGCTAGATCCGGTGGCGGGAGCCCCGACGCTATGACAGCCGATCCCTGGACGCTGGCCTTGGCGATGTTCGCCGCGCTGTGCGTTGGTGTGTCCAAAGCGGGTTTCGGCGGCCTGTCGATGATCTCGGTGGTGCTATTTGCGGAAATTTACGGTGCGCGTGTGTCCACCGGCCTGGCTCTGCCCTTGCTGATTGTTGCGGACCTCACCGTCTATCCGGCGTTCCGGCGCTTCGGATCCTGGAGGCCCGTCTGGCCGCTGCTGCTGCCCACGGCGCTCGGATTGCTGGGCGGCTGGTTTTTGCTAGGCAGGATTGACGATGCGGTGGCGCGCCGGGTGATCGGCTGGGTGGTCATCGCAATGGTGGCGGTACAACTCGGACGCCGGTGGTGGCCGCATGCCTATCAGGAAATGGCGGATTCACAAGGTTTCGGGCTGGCTGCCGGGGTCGCAGGTGGCTTTGCGACGATGCTGGCCAACGCAGCCGGGCCGATCATCCAGCTATTTTTATTATCGAGGCGTTTTGGCAAGATGGACCTGGTGGGCGTCGGCGCGCGGTTTTTCTTGCTGGTGAATCTGGCAAAAGTGCCACTCAGCGCCGGCCTGTCCCTGATCAGCCCGGTTAGCTTGCTAGAGAATGCCAAGTTGTTGCCGGCCATGTGGCTGGGCGTGTGGTTAGGCGGCAAGCTGCTGCAGCGGGTCCCGCAACGGTTGTTTGAGTGGCTGGTGGTTGTCTTCGCCATCCTCGCGGGCCTGCGCTTGACCTTGACGTGAGGTGGCGCGGTGGGCCGCTGACTTCAGATGCTGGCCCTGCCCCTCACCAATTTTTGATAGATGACAGCCAGTCCGATGAGGAAGATTCCTAGGGCCAAGTAAACCATCCCTTGGGTGCCTGCGTTGATATATTCGAAGTCATAGAAGAAGAGTTTGACGATGATGAGGCCGAATAGGACGACGGCGAAATTCCGTAAGAATCGTTTTCGGCGGATGACGGAACTGACGAACACGGCGAAGGCAAGCAGCCAGATGACAATGGAGTAGGGGAGATAGATATTCAGCGAGAGTTGTTCGGGACCTGTCAGGTTTTGAGTGGCGGTACGATTTCCAGTGTTTGCCATAAAAACCGACAGGTTGTCATATTCGGTGCAAGCGACGAACATGAGAGCCAGCACAGTGATGGATTCGACGATGCGCAGGAGCGGGAGTTGTTTCTGGTAGTTGCGGTCAAGTCGGTTAGCCACCCGCCATCCCAGAACCAGTCCCGAGGTCGTGGCGAGGTAGTGGAGCAGGAGGACGGGGTTGCTGAGTTTGTGCGTTTCAAGCACGCTGGCTCGGAAATTGATCATGTCCCAGTGAACCAGCAGCGGGTAGGTTAGGACAAGCGCGGCGGAGAGGTAAAGTGTCCGCATTTTCAAGGATGATTGGCGGCGTGAGTAGAGGGCGATCAAAGCCAGAAAGTACAAGCAGCCGGATGTGAACCAAGCCACCGAAAAATGATTGAGAGTGCCGGTTGCCAGGCCCGCAAGGACAAACCCCAGCCAGCCCATGGTGAGAAAAATCGAAAAGAACAGGACCCTGCGCACGAGTCTGCCAAAATTGAAATTCCGAAACCATTTTTTTGGCAGGGGCAGTTCAGACGTGTGGATTTGCCAGGTGCTGAACGACAAAGCCCCCAGAACGATGCCCCCAATGAGCAACCCGTAGACCAGGATCGACTGATCCAGCGGTGCATTTTCGTCGGACAGGGCTGGGAGGCAGTTGGCCTCCACCTCCCACAGGAAGTCTCCAAATGTGACCAGTAGCGCGATGGCGGATACCCAAAAGGCGGACCATTCCTTGTGTTTGTTGGCGTAGGCCAGCATGAAGACCGATAGCAGACCTGAAAAGAGGATGATCCTGTCCTGTTGCACCAGCATCGGCAATACCGAAGCCCCTAGAATCATCAGCGAAAAATAGTGGGGCAGTTGCCAGATCGTCGGCCGATGCCGCTTGATCCAGTGCAAGGCGATGGCCTGAATGACCACGAGTGCCGCCACATAGAGGCTCATGGACCAGACGGCGCAGAAGCGGCTGACGACCCAGCCTGTGCTACCAAGGAACAGCAGGAGGTTCGCGATGATGAGCAGCAATTGCATCCAACGGGCAGGTGGGTTTTCCTTTTTTGCCGATGCCAACGTGAAGATGACGTAAAAAACCAGATAATAGGCGAGACCGACTCCGAAAAACAGCGGGAGAAATTCGGGCTTCGAGTTGACCACAAATTTCCGGAGCCACAGCAGTCCAAGAAATCCCCAAGCACCCGCCATGTTGATGGAATGGATCAGTGGCTTGTCAACCCGTTGGCCGATCCAGGAGATTAAGATACTGAACGGCACGACAAATGGGTAAAGGTATTCGAAATAGCTGTTGTAGGCACCGGCCAATAGAAGTTCTGAAAGATAGAAAAATGCGCTCGTCAAAATGAGCAGGGCCGAGCTGCGGTGACGCAACGATGTGGCAAGCAGCAGCAGTGTGGGTACCCATAAAAATAAGCTCGCGACTGGGAAGTTTAGATAGAAGCAACCTTCAGAATTGACATTAATGAATGAGATCTTGACTTGGATCAGAAGCAGATAGATCGCCGTCAACCCAGAAAGGGGAAGGGTGATCGGACGATGATTTTTGACGAAAATCAAGGATGCCGTCAGGGCGGCGATGGCCGGCACGAAATAGAGCAGCAACACCGGCAAATCAGAACCCTCGACTTCCGGGCCGCCTGGAACGTCGTCGCCTGCTGTGGGGGCGAACCCTCTCATGAGCATATCGTACATGCCGTGCGAGCCTTTGGTGGCCGACAGCGACGAGTAGATGCCGATGAGCAGGAAGATGGCACCCAGTACGATAAACAAGGGCGAGCCTAACAGTCGGTCAATCGTCCCTCTGGGTCTGCTTCTTCGTTTCTTCCGGGTGCGGTGTCTGTGGTTTTCTTCCATGCTGCAGAGGAGAATACTCGGGGCCATCCTCGACGCGAAAGTAGCTATCCAACTGGCTTTGCCAAGTGATTTAGACAAAAATCCGTCATTGGCCATTGCAAAACAGCCGCAACTCGACTCGCATGCCGGGGGAGGCGCTGGTTTCAGCCGATTTTTGCCCGCTAAAACGAGCGAGGCGGCCTTGTCGCGCCAAGACAGCCTCTGGGGGGGATCCTGCCAGCTTGGCGCGCTCTGATCGGAAAACAGGCGTCCGGCCTGTGATGGAAGAAAGCGCTTCCAGCCTGTCTGCGCATGATACGCCAAGCTGGAAGCCCGTCGTGCATGACAGGCTGGAAGCCTGTGGCACAGACCATTTTTTCCCTTATTCTACAAGGGATTGTGGATTTTGATCCGATGGAAATCCGATGAAACCGACCCGCCGGACCGCGACGCCTGGGAATCTTCGGCGGCACGGGCCCTGCATGATGATCGATGCCGCCGGTAACGATTCATCCCCTGTCAGGTCACCGAGGATCGCGGACAAGCTCGCGGAGGAAACTGCCGACAACGCACATTGCGTCGCGCCGTCGGACATCAACACCTGGAGTCTTACCAACGGGAAAGGCGATACCCAGCCATGAACCTCGACGACGATCCTATCGCCGAAATATCCAAAGTGATCCGTTCCAGAAAGAAACTCGAAACCCAGGTCCGGGGAGATTTCCAATCGCACTGCCCGTGCTCAAGGACGAGCTGAGCCACCAGTCGGGGCAGTCCGCCAAAATCGAACGCCTCGTAGAGGGCTGCTGGAATGGAGAACTCTGCGGGTGCCTTGCCTGCCTCGTCCCAAAAATTGCCCAGACAGCCGTCGCAATGATTGCAGCAAGAGCCCGCAGGCGGAACTTATAGCAATGACATTGCGGTCTGCGGTTTTCCTGTCATAGGCTTTTCCCCGTGATCGCTATTATCCATGGCCGCATTCCGGTGGTGTGGCTTGCGGGCTTGCTGGCGCTGTTGGCCATGGGGGTGTTGCCCGCCGCGACACCGCCGTGGGTCGTGCGCACCTGGCAGTCCGACGAGGGTTTGCCGGACAATTCGGTGGTGGGCGTTGAGCAAACGCCCGACGGCTACCTGTGGGTAGCCACCAAGACAGGTCTGGCGCGCTTCGACGGAGTGCGGTTCCAGCCATTCCCGGTGACGGCGGCCGGGGCGCCGGCGGGCGGGATCAAGGCGTTGCTGGCCGACCGGCGCGGTCGCTTGTGGGTTGCCAAGGATTATGGCGTGGTGCTCTGCGTGGATCAGGGGGTGACGACAATGGTGGTCGGCCCGGAAATCGCGGGGGACGGGGATGGCGGGGAACGGCTCATGGTGTTAGACGCCGAAGGCGCGGTGTGGGTGTGCTACTCCGGCGGCATGGTCTTGCGCATTCGGGACGGGCAGGTGCGGGCGTTCACTGCGGCGGATGGATTGCCCGGCGGCAGCGGCTGTCAATTGGCGCTGGATGGGGCGGAGCAACTCTGGTTTGCCCAAGGGGATTGTGTGGGAATCTTCCGGGA
>JBAXCM010000060.1:0-13971 GCA_037141475.1 Verrucomicrobiota bacterium
AGCGCATGCTTCCGCCTATGGCGCGTGGCGAGGTTAAGAGCTGCTTTGCCGTAACCGAGCCCAATACGGGACTAAATACCACCCAGCTGCATACCCGCGCCGTCCGAAAGGGCGACCGTTACTTCGTGAATGGGCAGAAGGTCTGGATCTCCACGGCACAAGTCGCGACCAAGATGCTGCTGCTCGCCCGTACCACTCCGCTTGAGGAAGTAAAGAAGCCGACGCAGGGCCTAACGCTGTTTTATACGGACTTCGACCGCAGCCGCATCGACGTGCGCGAAATCGAGAAGATGGGCCGCAAGTGCGTCGACTCCAACGAACTGTTCATCGAGGGCCTCGAGATTCCCGTCGAGGACCGCATCGGCGAGGAGGGGCGCGGGTTCGACTACATCCTGCACGGCATGAATCCGGAGCGGGTCCTCATCGCGTCGGAAGCGATCGGCCTGGGACGGCTTGCACTGCAACGGGCAACGAAATACGCGAACGAACGAATTGTCTTTAACCGGCCCATCGGCAAGAACCAGGCGATTCAGCACCCGCTTGCACGCTGTTGGATGGAGCTAGAGGCGGCATGGCTAATGGCCATGCAGGCAGCTTGGCAATACGACAACGACATTAGCTGCGGCGCGGCTGCCAATGCCGCCAAGTACCTCGCTGGCGAAGCCGGCTTCAATGCCTGCACCCAAGCCGTGATGACGCACGGCGGCTACGGCTACGCCAAGGAATATCACGTGGAGCGCTACATGCGCGAATGCATGATCCCACGGATTGCGCCCATCAGTCCCGAGCTCGTCCTCTGCTACATCGCCGAGCGCGTGCTGGGTTTACCCAAGTCTTACTAGGCAGGTGTACATGTACTTCCTGAATAGATTTCTCCCCGGCATGGCACTGTGCGCGTGCGTCATAGGCTCCGTGCTGGCGCAGACTTACCCCGCCTCTGGTTCCACGATCCGGGTGGTTGTTCCCTTCTCCGCGGGAAGCGGCACGGATATGGTGGCCCGCACGGTGATGGAGGAGCTCCAGAAGAGCTTGAAGACGACCATCGTCGTCGACAACAAGCCGGGAGCGAACGGCGCGATTGCCGCCGAACTGGTCAGTAGGGCCGCGCCTGACGGGTACACACTCGTATTAGGCACGAGCTCCGGCTGGTCCACCAATCCATGGCTCATGAAAAAGCTGTCGTACGACCCCCTCAAGGACTTCACGCCGATTTCGCGCGTGACGTACTTTCCCTTCATCTTGGTCGTGAGCGCTGCGTCGCCGATCAAGACCCTGGACGATTTCCTGAAACGCGCGCAGTCGGGCGGCAACTTTGCGATGGGCTATGGCAACGCGTCCGGTCAGGTCGCAGGGGGGCACCTCATGAAGGGCGCCGGCTTCAAGGCGTTGTCAGTCCCTTACAAGAGCACGCCGCCCGCATTGACCGACTTGGTCGGTGGCCAGTTCGACTTCATGTTCGTGGACATGGCCTCATCGCAGGGGCTCGTGCAGAGCGGTAGGCTACGGGCTATTGCAGTCATGGCGGACCGCCGTTCGGAACTTATGCCGGAATTGCCGGCCCTTGGCGAGAAGGTCCCCGGCTTCACGTTCGTCACTTGGGGCGGTCTCCTCGGACCTGCTGGCCTGCCGCCCGCCATCGTTGAGCGGCTCAACAGCGAGATGGGTGCCATTCTGCGTAAGCAGGAGGTGAAGGCGAAGATGGGTTCGCTCGGCCTGGAAGCCTATCCCAGCACCGCTCCCGAGTTCGCGAAGTTCTTATCGGTCCAGCTACAGGAGTGGGGCGACAAAGTCAAGGATGCAGGCATTGAGCGCGAATGAAGTTTCTTCCCGCAGTCTGGTCGTCCGCTCGCTGCTGTTCGCCCCGGCGAACCGGCGCGACCTGATCCTGAAGTTTCCGCGCATCGGCGCGGACTGCTCGGTAATCGACCTCGAGGACGGCACGCCCCTCGCTAGCAAGGAAGCGGCGCGGGAAGGACTGGCGGAGCTCGTGCGGGAAGTTCGGCGGACGGGTTGGGCGGGAACGCTTGCGGTGCGAGTAAACACGTCCGGTTCCGAGCAGTTCAGCGCGGACATCGTGGCAGCGGTCCGCAGCGGTGTCGACGCGATAGTAGTGCCCAAGCTGGAGCGCGCTAGCGACCTCGACCCGGTCGTCGCCGCATGCGGCCGTGACGGAAAGCAGGCGATCATCGGGGGGATCGAAACCGCGGCCGGCGTACTGGCGGCCGCGGAAATCTGCCGTAGCACTAGCCATCTGCGCGCGGTCTTCTTTGGAGCCGAAGATTTGAGCGCGGATATCGGAGCACGTCGTACCGAGGCCGGATACGAGGTCCATGCGGCACGTTCCATGGTGCTGCTGGCCGCGAAAGCGGCACGGCTGCTCGCGATCGACCAGGCGGTTGTGGATATTCGCGATGACGATCTGTTCCTGCGGGACGCCGCGAAAGGCCGCGACATGGGCTACGACGGCAAGACCTGTCTGACACCTGGTCAGGTGAAGCTGGCGCACCGCGCCTTTTCGCCTAGCCTCGAGGAACGTGATTTCTCTGCCCGCCTGGTCGCCGCCTACGTAGCGGCGAGCAGCCGGGCGCAAGGCACCTTCGAATTCGAAGGAAAGATGATCGATACCCCTCTTCTAAAACGGGCGCAGGCAATCCTCGCTATGCCCTGCCACATTCACCCGTAAGGAGTCATAATGTTTCGAAGAACCTTCCTTGCTGCAGCATCCGTACTCACGACCGCGTCCGGCCTCGCACAGGGGTCGGTTTATCCGAGCAAGTCAGTCAGCCTGATCGTTCCCTATGCCAGCGGCAGTTCGTCGGACGCGCAGGCACGCTTGTTCGCCGAGCAGCTTTCCAGGACCCTCGGCCAAGGCGTCATCGTCGAGAACAAGCCCGGTGCCAACGCTGTCATCGGCATGGCGGCCCTCAAATCGGCGCCGGCTGACGGACACGCAATCGGCATGGCCGGAGGATCGCCGATGGTGATCAATCCGCTGGTGACCAAGAGCCTCGGATATGACGCGAATGATTTCATTCACGTGTGGGGCATTTCGAAGGCGCCTGCCGGGTTTGTTGTGGGGGCCTCCTCCCCGCACACGAACCTGGGCAACGCACTAGCTGCCGCGGCAGCCTCCAAGAGGCCGCTGAGCGTCGGCACCTATGCACGCATCTACGAGCTGGGCGTGACACTGCTTTCGCAACGCTCGAAGCAACCGGTGCAGAACGTGTCGTACAAGGGTGCGTCCCAGGTCGTGACGGACGTAGTCGGAGGTCACCTGGAAGTGGGCTTCATGGACCTAAGTGGTGCTCTCCCGTTGATCCGAGAGGGAAAGCTCCGCGTCCTGGCGCTGTCCGGAGACATCCGGTCGCCGACGTTTGAGGGGGTTCCGCTCGTCGCGGACTTCTATCCCGGCTACGAGGTATCCCCATGGACGTCGTTCGTCATTCGAAAGGACACACCGGCTGCGGTCAGGGCGCGACTCGGCGCAGCCTTCCGGCAGGCGGCTAGTGCACCGGCCATCAGGGACTATTACACGAAGAACGGCTTGATCCCGCTTGACCTCGATGAGCAGCAGATGCAGAAGTTCCACGACGCGGATGTAGCACGCTTTGTGGAGATCACGAAGCTAGCGGGAATCACGCCGCAGTGAGAGACGCGGCGCATGGTGCATGGCCGCGTCACTGTTGAGCAGCTAGCCCGCGTATTCATGCGACCTCACTGATTTCAATTGCGTAAGACTTAGTTTGCTTTGTGCAAGAAGTTCCGTCCACCCTATGTTGTTGTGCGTGTTGTTGCTTATGTAGTCGCCCCTGCAAAACCCTGGATAGGCGCATAAACACTAGCTCTGCGGGATTTCCCCGACATCAAAAACTCTCAGGAACCGTTGATTTTTGTATTCAAACCTGAGAATTTTTCCCGAGGCTTGCAGGAGCCCTTTCAAAATTTATACTATTTTTTAATTTCTAGTATCAGCCGCCTCTAATTTAGGCCATATAAAACGCAAAGGTTCGCGTTCGGTGAAACGTTTAAACGATTCTTTAGCATACTCACTAGTGCCGGCCATTCCCTGGCCAGTCGCTTCTATTTCTAGCATTGTCGTTAGATCGCTTCCAAATGAACTATTAAGGCCTGATTTTGTTAAAGAAATTGCAAGAGGTGATGCGGTTGTAAGAGATTGAGCAATTGACTGTGCGCGTAAAAAAAGATTTTTCGCTGTAGTAATTTCCAATACGATGCCAAGTGTTTTTGCCTCCTCTGCATCAATTTCACGTGCAGAAAGCATGATTTCTTTTGCACGGGAAAGTCCAACAATTCGTGGAAGCGTATACATTGCTCCGTAGTCGGGTATCAGGCCAACTCGCGCAAAAGCCATGCAAAATCGAGCTTTAGGTGTCGCTATAACAAAATCTGCCCAAAGAGCCAAACTAAATCCAGCTCCGAAGGCTGGGCCATCTACAGCGGCGATTATGGGGCGATCAAGACTTGCCAATAGATTGATAATGCGATGAGAACGCTTCATTCGAGTACGTCTTTCATCAGGTGTTATGACGCCAGTGCTTGAACTCATGGCTTTTATATCTCCACCTGAGCAAAATCCCCCCCCTGAACCGGTAATGATGAGTGCTCGAATACTTTGGTCACGTTCAATTCGCTCGAGTGCATTTAGGAGTCCTTGACTTATATCTTCACTAAAAGCATTTCGAGCGTGAGGACGATTTAGCACAAAAGTAGCGACAGGTCCTTCAACAGTAAATTCAAAGTCTGACATTAACTTTACCTCGCTTGTTGCGGCCTGTGGCCAGTTACATCGGGCCCATCTGCGAGTGACGGGCGGTTCCCGCGTGACGCATCACGTCGCCTTCCGGCGGCTCCACCTTGATCACGTCTGCGCCGTAGTCACCAAGGATCTGCGTCGCGACGGGGCCCATGAGCACCGTGGCCATATCGATGACGCGAATTCCTGAGCGCTAATTTGCATTTCATTCATCTTCATATAATTCATCTATGTGGACAAATCATACATGAAAATGTATAGTTTGGCATGGAAACGTATGAAAAGGCAGATTTTCCGCTTGTTTATTCTCAACCCAATGAAAGAAATTGCCATGAAATTCACGCTGAGCAAAGAACAAGAATCGATCCGCGAGTCGGTCGAGAAGATCTGCGGGCGCTTCGATGACGACTACTGGTTCCACCGCGACCATGAAGGCGGCTTCCCAGAGGAGTTCTTTCAGCAGCTGGCCAAGGATGGCTGGCTGGGAATCTGCATTCCTGAGGAATTCGGTGGCTCGGGTCTCAAGATCGCGGACGCCGCGGTAATGATGGAGGCTATCGCTCGTTCTGGAGCAGGCATGTCGGGCGCGTCGGCTGTGCACATCAACGTGTTCGGTTTGAACCCCGTGGTCGTTTTCGGCAACGATGAGCAGAAAAAGCGCATGCTTCCGCCTATGGCGCGTGGCGAGGTTAAGAGCTGCTTTGCCGTAACGGAGTCGATGACATGCGGGACCTGAGCCTTACCTTGGACATCCGCACCGAAGACGAGCGGCTGGTGGCGCAAAGCGCAGCCGATTTCCACGCCGGCAAGGGGGGTGTACGACGAGCAAGGGGACTGCGCGGCCAGGTTCCAGGTTTCTGCCGGACCACATGGAGCGAGATGGCCGCTCTCGGCTGGACCGGCCTTTGCATCGCGGAGCGATGGGGCGGAAATGCGGCGCCGTTGGGTCATGCCCTGGCGCTGGCGGGCGAGATGGGCAGATCCTTGGCCCCCGAGCCCCTGGTGGCGGCTACCGCCCTTGCGGGAGGCGTGCTTGCAGCCTCAGAACATCTGACCTTGTCCGACGAGTGGCTGCCTCGTCTCTCGGATGGCACGTGGATCCCTGCTCTCGGCTGGCAAGAACCCGGGCGAGGCCAGGATCTGCTGCCGCTGTGCCGCGCCGAGACAGCGTCCGATGGCGATGTGGTCATCGACGGCGAAAAGTGCTTTGTGCCGCAAGGAGCTGGTGCGGACGCGTTCATCGTCTCCGTTTTGCATGAGGGCGAGACCGCACTCTTTCTTATCGATGCAAATGCTTCCGGCCTGACCCTTCGGCACCGGCCACGAATCGACGGGGGGTTTTGGACAGATCTTTCGCTTCGTGGGGTGCGCGTATCTCTGGCAAGGCGTCTGGCGACGGGGCAGCCCGCCGCGCGGGCCTTGCAGCGTTGCATCGAGCAGGCCACCCTGCTGGCTTGCGGCGAATTGGTGGGGCTGATGCAGGAGGCGCTCTCTATGTCGATGGAGTACATCCGCACCCGCCACCAGTTCGACAGGCCTGTCGGCTCCTTTCAGGCGTTGCAGCACCTTGCGGTTGACTTGTTGCTGGCACAGGAGATCGCGCGTTGCGTGCTCGCGCAGAACGCAAGGCTGTTCGAGGCTTCGAGTGGTGACTGCGCCCGCCGGAGTTCCCTGGCCAGTCAGGCGAAAGCACGGTGTAGCGAATCGGCGCTGGTGGTCACCAAGGGGTGCATCCAATTACATGGAGGCATGGGCTACACCGAAGAAGCGGACATCGGGCTGTACCTGAAGCGCGCCATGGTGCTGGCCGCGTGGCTCGGCGGCGCGGACGAAAACCGCAGCCGTTACGCGGCACTGCAGTCCGCCGGCAAGGGCGCGCAGGACGACGTTGATGCCGGCTCCATGACCGAGGTACGGGTTTGGCTGGAGGCGAATTTTCCGCAGCGCCTGCGGTTTCCCGATCACCGACTGGATTCGTCCCAGGCGACCGACTGGCTGGATCGCTTGCACGCCAAGGGCTGGGCTGCGCCGAACTGGCCCGTTGAATACGGAGGCATGGGCCTGTCAGCGTACGAGCAGGTGCGCTTTCAGGAAGAGTGCGACCGGGTGGGCATGAACATCGCGCCCAACCTTGGCGCCACTATGCTGGGGCCCTTGCTGATCCGTTATGGCACCGAGGTGCAGCGTCGCGAACACCTGCCAAAGATCCTCAGTGGTGAGGTGCGCTGGTGCCAGGGGTACTCAGAGCCCGGTGCGGGGTCGGATCTCGCGAGCCTGCGCACTTCTGCTGTGCTGGATGGCGATCACTTCGTCGTTAACGGCCAGAAGATCTGGACGTCTTTCGCCTTCGACGCCCAGATGATGTTCATGCTGGTGCGTACCGACAGCAGCGGCCGCAAGCAGGAAGGCATCAGCTTTTTGTTGGTCGACATGGGTACCCCGGGCATCAAGGTCCGTCGCATCCACAATCTGCCTGGCAGCGCCGAGTTCTGCGAGGTGTTCTTCGACAACGTGCGCGTGCCCCGAGATAACCTCGTCGGTGAATTGCACCAAGGCTGGAAGATGGCCAAGTCCTTGCTCGGCTCCGAGCGCATCTTGCTCGGCAGCCCGCGGCTCGCACGCTTTCCATTGAGGCTGCTGGCCGACTACGCGCATACCCACGGCCTCGACCAGGATTCGGTGTTTCGCCACCGATTCACCCGTCTGCAACTTGAAGTGGAAGACTCGGGAGCAGCCTTCGTGACGCTGGTGGATGCCTTGAGACGTGGCCGGGAGCCCGGGCCTGAACTCTCGATCCTGAAGGTCTGGATCACCGAGACGTTTCAACGGGTGACCGATCTGCTCCTGGAAACCCTTCGCGAGACGGCGACGGTCAATGAAGCCGTGGAAACCGATGAGGGCACGCGTCTACATGCCGCGAACCTGTTCCTCGCCTCGCGTGCCGCAACGATCTACGGGGGTAGCAGCGAGATCCAACGCAACATCCTTGCCAAGCTCGTGCTCGAGTTGCCCGACGTTTGATTTCTGTTGTTGCGAGAAAGAAGTCATGATCTATTGTTCTTGTGTGTGTATAATTTGTTCCTGAACATGAATGTAAATCAAGGAGACATGCACGTGACAAACTTCAAGAGGACGCGGCGCGACATAGGCCGTATTGGGGTTGCGGCCTTGATGACGGCCGCAACTGGCGGTGTGCTGGCCCAGGCTTATCCCAACCGCAACGTCAAACTCATCATTTCCTACCCTGCGGGTGGGCCCTCGGATATGACCGGCCGTGCCATCGCCCGTGGCATGGCGGCCGAGTTCGGGCAGCCCGTGGTGGTGGAGAACCGCGCCGGGGTATCCGGCCTGATTGGTCTTGAGACCCTCACCAACAGCCCGCCGGACGGCTACACGATCATGCTGTTAAATAACACTACCACCACAGCGCTGCTTGGCCAGCAGAAGCCCCTGGACATCGACAAGCGCATGACGACGGTCGGGCACTTTGTCGGCGTACGGATGCTGTTGGTGGTGAACCCGAAGGTCATCGACGTCAAGGACATCGCAGGCCTGGTGAACCATGCAAGGCGCAGCCCTGAACCCCTTCAGTACACCACCTCTGGACCAGGCAGCCCGAGCCAGGTGGTAATGGAGGCGTTTGCCATTCAGGAGAAGTTCAAAGCGGAACACATCCCTTATAAGGGTAGTCAACCCGCATTGCTCGACACCGTGGCGGGGCGCATCCCCGTGATGCTGGCAGAGGCGTCCACTGCGATTGAGCATATCCGGTCGGGTTCGCTTCGCCCCCTTGGAACCGTGTCACCAGGGCGGACCTCCCTGTTGCCCGACTTGAAGACCTCGGCAGAGCAGGGCTACCCCGACTTCATGTTCGACTTATGGTTCGGCATAATCGCACCGCCCGGAACGCCGTGGCCCTTACTTCAGCGTATCCGCACGGCCCTCAGGGCTGCGGTCCAAAGTGAGGATTTCATGACTCTTATGCGCAAGTCCGGCAATTCGGTTGAGTATGTCGATGGTCCCGAATACCGCGCTCGCCTGATCAAGGACTTCGACCGCTGGGGCCAGTTGATCCGCTCCACGGGCATCTCCATCAATTGACTTTCCAAGGGGATTTGTGGATGCTTGACTATGAGAAGGTGCGCCGGTGGCAGTCGCCGGAGATCCGCCAGGTCCTTTCACCGCGTGACGCGATGCTCTATGCCCTGGGGCTCGGCATCGGCCAGGATCCCCTCGACCCGCGGCAATTGCGCTTTGCCACCGAGAAGAACCAGCAGGTCATGCCCAGTATTGCGGCGCTGCTTGGATATCCCGGCCCCTGGATGAGGCACGACCGCGCACTGGGTATTGATGCTCTTCGCTTGGTGCACGGTGAGCAAGCAATCGAGCTTAACCAGCCCATTCCGCTGGGCGTGCCGTTGCTTGGCGTTAGCCGGGTCACACGCGTTGTGGACAAGGGCACCGGCAAGGGAGCGCTTGTCTACGTGGAGAAGTCGATCCGCGAGGAGAGCAGCGGCGCACTCGTGGCGTCATCCCGCCAAACCCTGTTCTGCCGGGGTGATGGCGGGTTCTCGGTCGCAGGTGGAGGTGACGGGCCGGCTCCGCCGATGATCGCGACACCCGAGCGTGCCCCCGATGTGGTGGTGTCGCGAACGACGCGAGCGGAGGCCGCGCTGATCTACCGACTCTCTGGAGACATGAACCCGCTGCACGCGGACCCGGATGTCGCCTCACGCGCTGGCTTCCCGCGCCCGATCCTGCATGGACTCGCCACCTACGGCATGGCCTGCCATGCACTCATCGAAGCGTTCTGTTCCCATGAGGCAGCGCGGCTACGCAGCCTGGAAGTCAGGTTCTCGTCACCGGTTTTTCCTGGCGACGCGATCGAGTTCCAGTACTGGCGCGAAGGAGGCGAGATCGCCTTGCGCGCACTGGTGCCCGAGCGGAAGGTCGTGGTGCTGACCCACGGCCGAGCCGTGTGCGATGGCACAGTCGCCTAGCAGCGTTTTCCCACCCACATCCTGATTTATGCCCACCCTGCTTACACCACGATCCGTCTCAGCTTTCATTGCCGGGGCTTACGAACATCCCACCCGAAAGGCCGTAGACAAGACCATCGCGCAGTTGCACGCAGAATCCGCTGCTGGCGCACTCCGCGATGCGGGACTGACCAAGAATGATGTCGACGGTTACTTCTGCGCCGGTGATGCCCCTGGGCTGGGCGGGCTGGCCTTGGCCGAGTACATGGGGCTGAAGCTGCGCCATATCGACAGCACGGAGATGGGCGGGTCTTCTTACGTCGCCCATGTTGGCCATGCGGCGCAGGCCATCGCCGCGGGCAAGTGCTCCGTTGCGCTGATCACGCTCGCGGGCCGGCCGCGGGCCGAGGGGCTGCAGACGCTTGGATCGCGCACCTACGGCCCTGGCGTCCCTGAGTACGGCTTCGAGCTGCCATACGAGCCGGCGGTGACTAATCTCTACGCCATGGCTGCGATGCGGCACATGCACGAGTTTGGCACCACTAGCGAACAGCTGGCCTGGGTCAAGGTCGCGGCTTCCCAGCACGCGCAGCACAACGAGCGGGCCATGCTGCGCGAAGTGGTGACGGTCCAGGATGTGTTGGACTCCCCAGTCATCGCCGACCCGCTGCACCGTCTGGACTGCTGCGTCATCAGTGACGGGGGCGGCGCACTGGTGGTGGTGAGTTCCGAGATCGCCGGCCGGCTCGGGCCCCGCTGCGTGAAGATCCTTGGCAGCGGGGAATCGATCAAGCACAACGACGGTGGCCTTATCGATCTCACCTACACCGGTGCTGTGCGTTCTGGGCCGATTGCGTTCGGTGAGGCAAGGCTGAAGCCTTCCGACATCCAGTACGCCTCGATCTACGACAGCTTCACAATCACGGTCATAATCACCCTAGAAGACCTCGGCTTCTGTGCGAAAGGGCATGGCGGCAAATTCGTCGCGGACGGCAATCTAATCTCGGGCGTAGGCCGCTTGCCCTTCAACACAGATGGCGGCGGGCTGTGTAACAACCACCCGAATAACCGGGGCGGAATGACCAAGGTGATCGAGGCGGTGCGCCAGCTGCGCGGGGAGGCGCACCCCAAGGTGCAGGTACCCGACTGTCGCATCGCGTTGGCCCATGGCACCGGCGGTAACATCGCTACGCGCATGGGCAGCGCGACTGTGATTCTTGGGAGCAACGACGCATGACACGCTTGCAAGAAAAGACCTACGCCGAACCGATGATCAACCTAGAGACGGAGCCCTACTGGCGGGCAGCCCGGGAGGGTCGCCTGATGCTAAAGTCTTGCAACGACTGCGGCCAGGTCCACCACTATCCGCGTGCCATCTGCCCCCGCTGTCTGAGCAGTGCGACAGCATGGGTGCAAGCCACGGGTCGAGGCCGCATCTACAGCTACTCGGTGATGCGTCGCGCGCCGCAGCCCTACGCTATCGCCTACGTCACGCTCGACGAGGGCATCACCATGATGACCAACATCGTGGAGTGCAAACTGGACCGGCTGGCCATTGGGCAGGAGGTAGAGGTGGTGTTCCGCGCGACCGAAGGGGGGCAGCAACTACCGCTTTTTCGCCCGGCAGCACGTAAAGGCAGCCCTTAATGAGCGGGCCGCTGGACGGGCTTCGGATCGTCGACCTTTCGACGGTCGTGATGGGCCCCTGGGCCACGCAGATGCTGGCTGACATGGGTGCCGAGGTGATCAAGGTCGAATCTCCTCAGGGGGACATCACCCGACAGATGGGTCCGGCGCTGCACCCGGGCATGGCGGCAGTTTTTCTCTGCACCAATCGCAACAAGCGCAGTGTGGTTCTCGATCTGAAGCAGGGGGCCGCCATTGAGGCTCTGCTGCGCCTGGCGGACCAAGCAGATGTGCTGCTGCACAACCTGAGGCCGCGCGCTGCCGCCAAACTTGGGTTGGAGTACTCCGCCTTCAGTCAGCGCAACCCGAGGCTTGTCTATTGCGCGGCTTTCGGCTTCGGCAGCCGCGGCCCGTTGGCAGACAATCCGGCGTACGACGATGTGATCCAGTCCGCTTGTGGACTGGCAGATCTGGTCGGGTCAGTGTCCGACCAGCCCCGTTATGTACCAAGCATCGTCGCGGACAAGACGACAGCCTATGCCGTTGTCTCGGCCGTCACAGCGGCCTTGTTACAACGTGTGCGCACCGGCCGCGGACAGCAGATCGAGGTGACGATGTACGAGACCATGGCCGATTTCGCGCTGGTGGAGCACCTCTGCGGTGCCACCTTCGATCCGCCAATCGGGCCTATGGGCTACGCGCGCATCATGACGCCGGAGCGGCGTCCGTTCCGCTCTGCCGACGGTCAATTCCTGACCGTGCTGCCCTACACTGACCGGAACTGGCGCGACTTCTTTCGCATCGCTCACCGCGAGGAGTTGGCGCACGATCCGGCATTCGCTACGATGGCCTCGCGGGTGAAAAACGCAGGCAAGGTCTACGCTACCTTGGCCGAAATGGTGGCCAAGCGGCACGCTAAGGATCTGATCCGTGACCTGCAAGCGGCACAGATCCCGGTGATGCGGGTGCAGTCCATCCAAGAACTTATCGACGACCCTCAATTGGCCGCCAGCGGTTTCTGGCGGACCATCGACCATCCGACCGAAGGCCGCCTCCGCCTGACCGCACCGCCTATCCGGTTTGGCGAATCCTTGGACGACATCCGGCTGCCACCCCCCAGGTTGGGCGAACACAGTCGCGAAATCCTGCTGGAGGCCGGCTATGCGCCCGGAGAGCTGGATCAACTGATCGAGAAGGGGGTCACCCATCAGGCCCCTGCTGCTTTTTTTGAACCCCTGGAGAACAACACATGAAGAATCCGATGTCCCTGGAAGGGCACAACATCATCGTGACTGGCGCCGCGCAAGGCATCGGTCGGGCTATCGCGCGGTTGTGCGTGGACCTCGGTGCCCACGTCAGCGCAGTCGACGTCAAGGCGGATGCGCTGCAGGCACTTGTGACTGATCTGGGCGCCGAGAGCGTGACCGCATACGCAGGTTCGGTTGCAGATCCCGACTTCGTTCAGTCCATGGTGGATGAGGTTGTACAGGTGCGTGGTGCCATTCACGGTCTGGTGAACAATGCAGGCATCGTGCGTGCAGCCATGATCCACAAGATGACTGTGCAGCAATGGCAGCAGGTGATCGACGTCAACCTGACCGGCGTGTTTCTCTGCCTGCAGGCCGTGGGGCGCCACATGGTCCAGAGGTCCGATCAGGGGGAACGCTCACCTGCGATCATCATCAACATTTCATCCGATGCTGGTCGGCGTGGCACCATCGGGCAGATCAACTATGGTGCCGCCAAGTCGGGGGTGCTCGGTATTACTATGAGCTCGGCGCGCGAATGGGCCGGGCGTGGTATAAGAGTTAACTCGATCTGCTTCGGAGTGGTCGAGACGGAGATGACCGAAACGATACGGTCCGACAAGTTCCGTGACGACATCATGGCTCAGATCCCGTTGGGGCGCTTTTCCACTCCAGACGAGGCCGCTCAACCAGTCGCCTTCCTTCTCTCCCAAGCAGCCAGCTACATCACGGGGCAGCACCTGTCGGTTAGTGGCGGCTACACCATCGCAGTCTGAAACCGTTGTGGCAGACGACTCCGCCGCGTTGTCCGTCGAAAACCTGAGATACAAATGTCACAGCCCCGTGGCAGTTCTGACCTTGAACCAGCCGGACACTCTGAATGCGCTCACCGTGACGCTGGTGGCAGATTTGCTGGCTGCAATTCGGCGAGCCGAGTCGGATGACGACGTGAGGGCCGTGGTGCTTACAGGCTCCGGACGTAGCTTCTGCGCTTGCCAGAACCTGCGGGATCGCTGTCCAGATGGCTCCTGATGTCGAAGAAGCGGTGATGCGTACCTACTATCTGGCATTCGCCGCCCGCCAGGCCCGCTAAACATTTCCTCAACAGTAAATTTTTTGATTTTTTTTGATTTTTCCTAGATTGGTATTTCTTTGTGATTCTTATTCATATGTATATTTTGTTCTTAAGCTTTTCACCAATCTAATTTTTATTAGATTTATCAAATTTTATTTTTTTTAACTCTATCTATACTAACTCCACTGCAGCCTTCAACTGGCTTGGGCTGCTATAGAGATAAGCAGCGGTGGTGCTGATACTGCGATGCCCAGCTAGCGTTTTCAAAAT
>JBAXCM010000061.1:0-13935 GCA_037141475.1 Verrucomicrobiota bacterium
CCCCGGAAGCGCTCGGCTCGGACGTGCTGCCCGCCACCGGCGTCAGCACCAACCTGACGGGCACCACCGCCACGTTCAGGGTTGCCAGCAACATCTGGTTCAAGACCTCCGCGTTTGCGGCCACCACCTACGTGGCCATTGCCTTCACGGATGCGCAGAACTTCACCGTCACCAATGTTCAGGCTGACGGCATCACCGCCGCCACCAGTGGCGAGCTGACGGTGACCGACGACACGCGCCGCATCCGTTCGGGCGATGCGGTGACGCTCACCACCACCGGCACGCTACCCGGTGGCCTGGCGCTGGCGACGACCTACTACGCCATGCGCCGGGGTGCTACCGGCGACAAGGTCATCAAGCTCTGCACCACCTGGGCCAACGCGATGGCCGGCACCAGTCCGGTGGCGATCAGCAGCATTGGATCTGGCACACACAACATCACCATCGCGTCGCAGCGGCGCTACACGGCGGACGGTTCCTTTGATCTGGACGTGACGCCGCAGAACAATCTGGAAGGTTTGACCACGGCCGGCGCCGGCATGGTGGTCTGCCAGGGTGGCATCTGGCGCGTGCTGGCCGGCGCCTGGCGTGCCGCAACCAAGACCATCAACGACGACATGCTGGCCGGCGCCGTCAAGGTACAGGCGAGGACGCCAAAGAGCAGCCTCTACAACAGCGTCAAGGGTGTCTATTCGGACCCGGCCAATAAGTGGCAGACCAGCGACTTCAGCCCGATCACCAACGCCACGTATGTGGCACAGGACAACGGCGAGACGATCTGGCAGGACATCACCTTGCCCTTCACCACCGACAGCGTGCGGGCGCAGCGCATCGCCAAGATCCTTCTGGAAAAGTCGCGCCAGCAGATCACGGTATCGACGTCCCTCAACATGAGCGGCCTGTCGATTGCCGCCGGTGACACGGTGGCCATGACCAACAGCGCCCTGGGCTGGTCGGCCAAACCCTTCACCGTGACCTCCTGGACCTTCGATGCCTCGGGCATTGCGCTAACCCTGCAGGAAGAAGCCAGCACCTGTTACGACTGGGATCTGGGCGACGAGACCACGGTGGATTCCGCGCCCGACACCACCCTCACCCCAAACTGGGCGCTGCTCGATCCGCAGAATTTCAACGTCTACCAGGGCGTGATCCGTGACGGCGGCAACTGGCGTACCTGCATCACCTGCCGCTGGAATCCACCGCTGGACACCCGCGTGGGTGGCTACCGTCTGCGCGGACGCTACCGCAGCGGCGACTGGGTGACGCTCGGTTCCTTGGTGCAGGGCAACCGCTACGAATTCGATGGCGTGATGCCCGGCGATTACGACGTGGCGATCCAGTCGGTGGCGATGAACGGGGCATCATCCGATTGGGTTCAACAATCGATCACCGTGCGCAGTCAGGCCGATCTGCTTGGCGCGTTCGGCCTGCCATCGCCGGCCACCGCCGTTCTCAAACTTCACTGGAACGGCACCGACACCATTGATCATGCCCGCCTGACCCTGACCCTTGGCGACGTGCCCTTTACCGCGCAGGCCGATGCCGTGATGCTGTGCATCGCGCTATTTGACAGTCCGAATAGGGTGCCGATTGCGTCGGGTGGATTCAGCGACACGCTGGTGATTGACAGCGCCCCCGAAGCCATCGCCGCTCGCGGTACATTGACCACGCTGGCCGGATCGACCGCTGACCGGCTCGAACTGCGCACGGCTGACAATCCATTCATTCTCGGCGTTCCCAATGTCACGCGCTTCTGGGGCAACCTGACCGGCGACTGGCACAAGGCTGTCAGTTATGACCTGACCGGCTTTAGCTTCGATCCGCCCTTCGCCGCCGCGCCATTGCCAGGGACCACGCTCGACTGGGTGGAACTCAACTGGTACGACGAGCGCCCCTACCTCACGCGCTACGGCCTGCTGACAGCGCTGGATGTGAATGGCTATCCGACCGGCGAATATGAGATCGTGCGCTGGCAGTCCGTCGCCGATGTCGATGGCGCACTCAGGATCACCAATGTCGCCCGTGGCCAGGAAGGCACCACGCCGATCTGGGCCGATGGCCTGCACATGCTCTACTTTCCCGCACCGGGCGCGGGCACCACCAGCACCGTGTTCCCGATTGCCAACTGGACCGACATCGGCGGCGGCGTCTGGCAGGGTGATGTCGATGTCGCTATCGCCATCCACGCCGGTCAGTGGTGTGCCCCGATCTCCTGCGGGCTCTACAAGGTGATTGGCACCGACCTGATCCGTTCGGCCCTGGTGCCGGTCACCTTGGGCGGCACGATATGAGCAACCCGCTCCTGAGCTTCGGGCAGCTCATGGCGGGCGAGATCATCCCGGCCCCGGCCGCGACGAATTCGCCGGTGCCATCGTTCTCAGCGATTGATGGCCGCGCCGCGATGAACGACTTCGCCAATCGCCTGCGCAATCTCGAAACCGCCATCAAGCTGCAGGTGCCGAACGACCGCATCATTTCGATGATCGCGCTGACGACCGACACCGCCTTGATCAGCTCGGACAAGATCGCACTCGTCGGCGAGGTGACGTTCTTCGATTGGGCGCGCGACGTGAGCGGTGTGGCCTCTGGCACCATTGATCCGAGCATCACCCAGATTCGCGGCGGCGTGATCCGCACCGGCAAGGTGGCGAGCCTGGATGGCAATTCGTGGATTGATCTCGACGCGACCGGAACGACGCCCTTCATCAAAGGGCAGACCGCCGTTTCCATCCTTGCCAACGGGAATTTCAGCTTCGGCAGCGGCTCATCCGCTCTGACGTGGAACGGCAGCACCCTGTCGGTTGGAAGTGCAACGCTGCTGAGCGGTACGGCGACCAGTACGGTCGTCTCGAATGCCTCTGCTGGCGCGGCTGAATCTGGTGCCTACAGTCTCGCTGCATCGAAGCTCGCAGCATCGTCGAGTTACACCTTGACGGGCGTCGCGCAACTGTCAGGCACCGGCGGCGTCATGGCCGGCAGCGTGACGTGGAATTCCAGTACCGGCGTCGTGACAGGCGGCAGTGGCATTGTCATGACGCAAAACGGCATCACAGGAGTCAAAGCGGGTGCCGTGACGTTCTCAATAGACAACAGCGGGAGCGCAGTATTCCGCGGGGATATTGATGGGGGCGGCTACATCAACGCCGCCGGGGTCTACAACACGACGATTGCTACCGTGCCCACGCCGAGTGGTTCGTTGTCATTCAAAAGCTCAATCACCGGAACCAACAGTTCGACGACCTATCCGGCAGGCACTACGGGGATCGCCTATCACGCGTCCAATGTTGCACTCGGCGTTCTCGGCGTGGCGACCGGCCCGGCGGGGATTGGCTGCTACGGAACGGGCCCGCTGGCGGGCGTGGCCGGCTACTCCACCGTGTCGGGCGGTGCCGGGGTGTATGCGGTCAACAACACCGCCGGTGGCCTGGCGCTGGTCTGCTCCAGCACCAGCGGTGTGGCTTTTTCCTGCACCGGAGTCATCACCCTCGCGTCACAGACGATAGGCACAGGGGCCGCGACGGGAAGTTTGCTTGCCAACAAACCCGGGAGTGCGTCGAACAACACCTGGCTGACGCTCGCCATCAACGGCACAACGTACTACCTCCCGATTTGGACATAAGGAAGCCCACATGAATGACCAACTGCTTAGCGCCATTGCCCAGATGTTCAACAGCAACATGGGCAATCGCATTACCCAGGAACTTGCCAACGGCTTCATGTACGGCCTATCCGAAGTCGGCAAGCAGATCGAGGCGCAACAGGCACCCCCACCGGCACCACCGGCAGCACCCCAACCTTAACCGCAGCACTTTCAAAAGGAACTCATCATGGCATCAAACAAGACCCTTCGCATTGGCCCGGTGGCGCTCACCACGACGCTCACGACCAACATCGTCAATCCCGCAATCACGTCGTTGGCGGGCCCCGTGGGCTACACGCAGACGCAGCCCTACCTGATCCTTCGCCACATCCGCATCGTCAACAAGACCGGTACGGCCGCGACGTTCTCGCTGTGGCTCGGCGCAACGGGTGGCAATGTGGCGGGCACGGAAGTCATTGGCACGGCGCAATCGGTCGCCGCCAATAGTTACGTGGAGTGGTATGGCATGTTGCGCCTCGACGCGGCGGACTTCCTCGTTGGCGGGGCGGGCACGGCCACGGCACTGACATTTGAAGCCGAAGGTGAAATCGGCCTCGTGTGATCGTGACGATCAGAGCACCTAAGACACCCCATGGCCACCATTAACGACCAGATCCAGAACCTGCAAAACCAGATCGCATCACTTCAATCGCTCCTGCTTGGCGTGCGCGATCCGGGGCGCTGGTATGCAATGGTCGGCTCGGCGGGGGTCTTCGGACTCAAGATCACGGAGGGCTACTCGGCCACTGACATGATCGTGGCGATGGACGGGACGGCGGATCACGTCAATCCCGACCGTCAGGCCAGCCCGAACCGGCCAGAGGAATACAGCAACATCGCCAACATCTACGGCGAAGTGTTCTTGTCTCCCGACAAGAATGTGAGCACGTTGCAGGACACGGCGCTGACCGTCAGCACGGCCCCCGGCACGGGCTATCACCGGTACGACACGGTGTATGCCTACGTCGGCTCCGGGGGTCCGGCGGTGGCGATTGCCGCAGGCACGGCGGTCGTCAACGCCAGTACGCCCACGGCGCCGACGCTGCCACATGGGGTGCTGGCCTTGGCGCAGATTCATGTGCAAGCAAACGTCACGGGAATCGCCAACGCCGTCATCACGGATTTGCGCAATTTCAGTGGGCGCTTGCAGGGCCTTCCGCCGACGATCAATGGCACCAGCACGACCAGTCTCGCCATCGGCACGGGCAGCAAGACCTTCACCACGCAGGCGAACATTGCCTGGGTGGTCGGCCAGCAGCTCGACGCGGCCAGCGTTGGTGCGCCGGCAAACCTCATGTCGGGAACGATCACGTCCTACACCGGCGCAACATTGATACTGAATGTGACGTCAACGACCGGCGCCGGCACCTACGCGGATTGGGCCATTGGTCTCACTGGCCTAACCGGCTTGACCGGACCGGGCGGCCCGCAAGGAATGCTCGGCCCTGTCGGTCCTGCGGTGTTCCTGGTGGCCGAAGAGGGGGACGAGGGACCACGGGGTCAAAAGGGCGACACCGGCGTACAAGGCATCCAGGGCGCGGTCGGAGCCACCGGCCCCGGCGTCTATCTCGAGGCGGAGCCAGGTGATGAAGGCCCGACAGGCCCGGCGGGTCCGGCGGGCCCACTCGGTCCGGTCGGCGCCAGTGGTCCGGTCGGCCCGGCAGTGTTCCTGGTTGCCGACGAAGGCGAAGAGGGGCCACGGGGGCAAAAGGGCGACACCGGCAATCCGGGGCCGCAGGGACTGGCTGGCGCCACCGGCCCCGCAGTGTATTTGGATGCCGAGGGGGAGGAGGGTCCGCAAGGGTACATCGGCCCCACCGGCCCCAAAGGGGCCACGGGCGCGAGCGGTCCGACCGGCCCCGGCGTCTTCCTTCAAGCCGAGCAAGGGGATGAGGGGGATCTCGGACCGGTCGGCCCGACCGGCAGGCAAGGCGCCATCGGCATAACGGGCGCCACCGGTCCGGCCGTGTATTTATCCGCCGAAGACGGCGAGGAAGGGCTGGTCGGCCCCATGGGATTGCAGGGGCCGCCGGGTGTGGCGGGAGGCAACGCGCCCACGTGGGTGATCAAGTCCTCGGGCTACACGGCGGTCATGCAGGATTGCCTGGCTGTCAATACCACCAGCGCGGCGATCACGATCACCTTGCCAGCCTCCCCTTCGTCGGGGCCATCAATTCTCTTTTGCGATGCGGCACAGAAGTTTGCAACGAACGCCCTGACCGTGGCGCGCAATGGCAACACCATCGGCGGATTGGCCGAAGACCTGATCGTGGCCACGAATGGCGCCTCGTTCGGCATGTTCTATTCAGGATCTACCTGGGTAGTTTTCTAAAGGACATTGGCATGACACTCAAAGATTATGTGATTCTTGATCCAGCAACCAATCTGGTGAAGCTGACGACCTCCTGTGACGACGTGGATGTTGCGAACCTCTACCCCAACCTCACCGTGGTGGAGGCGCCAGACACGGCGCACGGGAACCGCAGGGTCACGCCCGGCATGCTGTACGCCCGAGGCGCGTTCTGGATGTCGATCAAGCAACAACCGAATGCCATAGGGCAGGGGGCTATTTCAAAGCTGGGCTTCAGACTGCTCTTTACCAACGAGGAACTGGTGAGGATGGATGCCTTTGAGGCGGACACCACGTTGACACCCGAGAACAAAGCGCAACTGCGAACCCTCATGGCCAATGTGTCCGCTGCCGCCATCATCAATCTCTCAGACCCGCTCATTGCGACGGGATTGGAGTTCATCGCATCAATCGGCTACATCGCCCCTGACAGGAAGGCCATGATTCTTTCAGGAGCCACGCCGTGAGCAATCTGCGTCAGTTCAAGAGTGTTGGCTTGGCGAATCGTGGTGTGTATTCGGCGGCGGTCATCTACTACATTGACGATGTTGTGACCTACAGCGGGACGACCTATGTCTGCACCGTCAACGGCACCACAAACATTGTTCCGACGAATACGTCGTATTGGAGCGTGCTAACGGCGCCTGGTCCTGTAGCGGTGGCAAATGCCGGGACCGGGACCAACCCGGCGACATTTACATTATCGGCGTCGGGCAATACGGTGACGCTCACCCGGGTCGCCTGAGCATGGCAACCCTGAGTCTATTCAAGGGCAAAACGCGGTTTGCCGGCGCGTGGAGTTCCGCGGCGAGTTACGCCATTGGGGATGTCGTGACGGCGACCGACAACGGTGCCTACCGGTGCGTGATCGACGGCACCACGGGCGCAGGACATAACCCGACAACGGACTCGACCAACTGGGCGCTCGTGCTGACGGCAGCCCCGATGGCGGTATCGGCCGCTTACCAAACCGACGTGTCGGCGACGACTTACAGCATCGCCGCCGGATCAACGTGGCAGTGGCGGGGGCAGGAGTGGAACATCACTGCGGCGGGGAATACGGTCACGCTGCATAAGGTGAAGATGAACTGCGACTGCAACTGCAATTGCAACTGTTCCTGGATCGACTGCGACTGCTACACCGCTGCCTGCGCGTGCAACTGCAACTGCGACTGCATCTGTATTTTATGGAATTGCCAGTGCATGAATTTTGGCGCACCTACCGGGGCGAACTGCTTTTCGATTTGTTCAGCCCCCGATATTGCGGCGGGTGACTGCAACTGCAATTGCAATTGCAACGCCTACAACTGTGCAACGAATTGTGATTGCTCCTATCAATGTGACTGTGATTGCTCGCCCGTATGATTACCCTAACGTCATTGACGAAACAAGGACGTGTTGTCGAGCGCCAGTACGACACCAGGACAGCCAAATTCTTCACGCCGGCAGGCGAGAGGATACGCATCGAAAAAGGCGCAGACATTGCCCCGGCGGCTGCAGTGCCACAGACCTGTGATGGAGCGCCAAAGCCAAAGCGGAACATGACCCCGACTTCCCCCAAGTACAGAAATCGATTGACGCGGGATACCAAATCACCGGACCCGAAGTTGATTCGCATTCAGCTCGGCCTGTCCTGCAACTACGCCTGCTCGCACTGCAAGCAGTCCGTTCATGTGGAGGATGCGGTCAATTCCAGCATGAAGGATGTCGACGACTTCATCGCGCACTTCGACGACTGGTGCGTCGCTCCTCGGGAAGACACGATTCAAATCCACCTGTGGGGCGGGGAGCCGCTCGTCTATTTCGCCAAGATCAAGAAGCTGGTTCCGTTTCTGCGCTCGCGCTTCGACCATGCTTCCATCTTTGCGTTGTCCAACGGCTCCTTGGTAGACAAAGAGATCGCCGACTACTTTATTGAGAACGACATCGCCTTGGGGATGTCACATGATGGCCCCGGACAGACGCAGTATCGCAAGGAAGACCCGCTGGCCGAAGGCTCGGACTCATTGAAGTGGATCAAGTATTACCTGGCGAACTCAAAAAACGGATTCGGCGCAAACGCAGTATTGAGCAAACAGAATTGCGATCCGCAGGCCGTTGTAGATCACATCCGCGGGGTACTTGGCGAGAAGGTGCATGTCGGCTTCGAAGGCATCGTCGTGGTCGAAAATGAGGCGCAGTTTGGCGCTGATGCCTTGTTCTCTGACGACGACTACGCCGTTTTACGGGACAACATCCGTGGCTTCATCGCGTCGGGAAACGCACTGCACGTGGCACCTTTCAACAGGAAGTTCAACGCCCTGATGGATGCGTGGACCAACCCAAAGTTCTTCCTGCCGGACAACCTGATGCAGAAGTGCGGGTTGGATGACAACCACACGCTCGCGGTCAACCTGCAAGGGGATGTGCTGCTGTGTCAGTCAGACACCATCAAAATCGGCACCCTGGACGACTTGCCATCGGTGCGCGTATCCAACAGCAAATCGATCCACTGGCACGACCGCGCGGAATGCCCGACGTGTCCGGTGCTCACAATCTGCGGCGGTGGCTGCATGACCCAGGCCGGCAACGAGTGGTACTACTCCTGCAACAACGAGTTCCACTTCAATCTTGCAATCTTTGAAGCCGCCTACGAGTTTCTGTTCGACGAGCGAATCATCGCGCTATCAGGCGACGCGTTGGTACGGCCAAAGAAGAAGGCGGTGATGCCTATCAAGACCGGCTGAGGGTCTTCTGTATCGACTGAAGCAGCGCGATGGCGCTCGCCGACCTTGCGCTTAGCCGGCTCGACCAATCGACCTCACAAACAACCGCCTCTCGGCGGTTTTTTTACGCCCACGCAAAGGGAACGACATGACTGACGAACTGACTGTAGAGCAAAAAGAGAAGCTGATGGAAATCCTCGAGACTTGGGACTCGGCGCACCGGGCAATCAGAGTAATCAACTGCCTGGGACGAGTCATCCGCTGGTTGCTTGGTATCGGCAGCGCCGTGGCGATCATCTGGGGCGTCTGGAATGGGAGCAGTCCGAAATGACGCCCAGCGACTTCATTGCGGCCGTCGCGCCGGCAGCGCAGAGCTCGGCAGCGAAGACCCGGATTCCCGCGAGCTTCACCGTCGCCGAAGCGGCACTGGAGTCGGGCTGGGGGTCGTCACGACTTGCCGCCGAGGGTTTCAATTTGTTCGGCGTGAAGGCGGATCGTTCGTGGCATGGGCCGACGCTCACGATGCACACGCGCGAGTTCGTTCATTGCCAGTGGGTTCTGGTTCCCGCGCTTTGGCGCCACTACCCGGACTGGGAGGGCTGCATCGACGATCACGCGGCGTTCCTGCTCGGTAACCCGCGCTACCGGCCGGCGTTCGCCCACACCACTGGGGAGGACTTCGCGCGCGCCGTGGCGGCGGCCGGCTATGCCACGGATCCCGAGTACGCCAACAAGCTTTGCGCGCTGATCGAGTTGCATCACCTGGCCGATCTCGACAAGGGTTAGCGCGCCATCGCAAGTCAGCCGCAACTCAAACACACCCGCTGCGGCGGGTTTTATCTTTCAGGAGTCGCAATGCCCATCATTCAACACCTCATCGACGTGGTGCAGGGAAAGTGTTCGCTCAGCACTGCCCGCTCAGGGAAGTGGCCGGCCGTCCGCGAACAGCATCTGGCCGTGCATCCGGTCTGCGAAGTCTGCGGCGGAACGGCGAAGCTCGAAGTGCATCACATCCGCCCATTCCATCTTCACCCGGAGCTTGAGCTGGAGCCCGCCAACCTGGTGACGCTGTGCGAGGCCCATAAGGAAGGCATCAATTGCCATCTGCTGTTCGGACACCTCGGCAACTTCAGGAGCTTCAATGTTGAAGTCCTGGCCGATGCCGGGCAGTGGGCTCGGAAGATCAAGGCGCGCCCCTTGCAGGAGGGTCGAGCATTGCCTGTACTTCTGCTGATCCTGCTCTTGGGCGGATGCGCCGGCCTCAATGTGTCCTGGGTGGCGACGGCCAGCTACAACACGCCGGCCAGTACGACCGCGACGATGACGCCGGGCGCCGCGATGGACTCCGTATCGGGCCCCGCGAAATGAGCATGTTCGTGACGGCCTTGGAGGTGACGTTGCTGGACGACACCAGCAACAGCGGCCGCGGATCGTGGCGCCTTGACGCGGCACTGCTCTACGCCTCGGACGTGGCCAACCGGGTGATTGCCGTGCCGGTCGGGTTTGTAACTGACTTCGCCAGTGTTCCGCGCGTGCCGTTGGCGTTCTGGCTAACGGGGGACACCTGCCATGAGGCCGCTGTAGTGCATGACTACCTCTACAAAACCATGCTGCTGCCGCGCGACGTGGCAGACCAGGTGTTGCAAGAGGCAAGTGAGGTAACAGGCGTTCCCTGGTGGCGGCGGACGCTGGTGTATTGGGGGGTGCGTGTGGGTGGGGCGTCGCACTTTGGGACGTGAAGGGGCTCTCAGAGTGCCAGCGGATGACCGCGCTGCGTGTCGTATCGGTGCCGTCCGCCGGCAAGGTGCTACCGGGTCTGGTGGCGCGACGTGGGGGAGGCGGACGTGGCGTTGGTGGTGGGCTGACTAGGCCAGCCCGACACTACGCCAATCAGAAATGGATACCCCCGACCTCACTATCTAACTGACGGGTGGGGTCGTGTATTTTTGTTTATTCGTTAAAGTAAATTGACTTATGGTGATTATTGTGCAAAATAGACGTTTATTATATTTATAAGAGGTGGATAATGCTTGTTGAGTTTAGGGTGGAAAACTTCCGCTCGCTGCGCAAAGAGCAGGCGCTCAGCCTTGTTGCCTCCAAAGACAAGTCGCTGCAGGATACCCACACGATGCCCACCGGGCTCAAGGCCGCGCCCCGCTTGTTGCGCAGTGCGGCCATTTACGGCGCCAATGCCTGCGGTAAGTCCAATTTGATCAAGGCACTTCAGTACATGCAAGGTGTCGTGGCCGAGTCGGCCACGGTGATCCAGCCTGGCCAGACCTTTGCTGTTCAGCCATTCCGTCTTGATGCCAAATCCGCTAAGGAGCCGACGTCCTTCGAGGTGACCTTTGTCGTCGATGGCGTTCGTTATCAATATGGCTTCTCGATGACGGCACAGCGCATCGTTAGCGAGCACTTGCTGGTCTACAAAGCCTTCAAGCCGCAACGTTGGTTTGAGCGTCGTTTCGACGCACAGATCGGGAAGGACGTTTATGAGTTCGGGCCCGGACTCAAGGGGCCGAAGAATCTCTGGGAGGGCGCGACACGCCCGAATTCGTTGTTCCTGTCGATGGCGGTCCAACTCAACAGTGATGCACTGCGGCCAGTGTTTGACTGGTTTAAGAGCGGGCTGGTGATTTTCAACGAGCAGGCCCCACTTAATCCGCAGGTTGCGATTCGGCTGCTTCAGCAGGCTGACGGGCGCAAGCAGATTTGTGATTTCTTATCGGCGGCTGACGTCAGCATCGCAGACATCGAAGTCGTGACTCGCAAGGTGCCAGGGCAGTCTGTCCACTTCGACTTGGTCGCCGGAAAGACGGAAGTGCGTACCGAGGAGGTTGAGGAGCACCAGCTACGCTTCTCTCATGTGACTGAGCAGGGGCAGGCGGTTTTCGACCTTCTGGATGAGTCTAGCGGCACTCGAAATTTGCTGTTTCTCACAGGGCCAGTGTTGGATATTCTTGGCAAGGGGTTGACCTTGGCGATCGACGAATTGGATACCAGCCTGCACACATTATTGGTGCGCGAACTCGTGCGGCTGTTTCATCGTCCTGAAGTCAACACCGGTGGTGCGCAGCTGATTTTTACTACCCATGACACCTCTTTGCTGGATGCGCCAGATCTCTTCCGTCGTGACCAAATCTGGTTTGTAGAGAAAGACCAGGATCAGGCTTCTGAATTGGTGAGCCTGTCGGAATTTAGCCCTCGCAAGAATGAGGCACTTGAGCGTGGCTATTTGATGGGCCGCTACGGCGGCATCCCCTTCCTTAACCACACGCTGGGGATGAAGCACTGATGGCGCGCGACAATTCTCCGAAGGAGCGCCAAAAGCAGCAGCTCGAACGAAAGCTGGCAAGACGAGCCAGCTATGACCGTATTTTGATTATTTCAGAGGGCAGCAAGACCGAGCCCAATTACTTCAGCGAGATCCGGCAGGCCTACCGCCTGCACACCGCCAACGTCGAGGTTCGCCGCAGTGAGCTCGGCACTGCTCCCATTCAGGTGGTGCAGTACGCCAAAGATCTATTCGAGTTTGGTGATCGGCACAAAAATATTCAGGCGCGCGCCTTCGAGCAAGTCTACGTAGTTTTTGATCGCGATGACCACGGCAGCTATTTTGATGCGCTCAAGCTGACTGAGTCACTCGATGGTAAGTTGAAAAACGACAACAAGCAGCTGATCAGTTTCAAGGCGATTGCCTCCGTGCCAAGTTTCGAGCTGTGGTTGCTGCTGCATTACGAGGATATCCAGGCGCCTATCGACCGAGACAAGGTAACGCGACGCTTGAAAAATCACATCCCAGGCTACGAGAAGGGGGCAAAGCATACCTTCAGCATTACCCGTGAGCATCTGTCGGTTGCCACGCAGCGCGCCGAGACATTGGCCGCCAAGTTCAGTGCCCGGACGGTTCCGGAGCCGTACACCGCGATTGGTTATCTTGTGACTTTGCTTACCAGTTTGCGTAGCGGAAAATAGGGACTGGCAATCACCAGGCACTGTACAGATTGGATCCTTAAGCGGTGGCCAGCGCCTGATCGACGCTATTGGCCGCCACAGCCTTTGGCCGCCTGCCCACCAAATTCCCCACGATATTCGCCGCATCGATCAGCGCCCCGGGTGACAGGTGGGCGTCGCCGGCTGTACTAGAAGTTGTCTCCGTCCAGATAGGTGACCACTCGGTACATGATGTGCCTCCAGAAATGATAAAGCCGCCCTGCGGCGGCTTTATCGCCCTAGACGGTCATCGGAATTCCGACTCCGAGAAGGGAGAGTTGTGCGGGAAGTGTAGCTAACATGGTTCCACTCGGGCAAATAATTTGATCTGGCGCTCCCCGTCAGCAGGCGGGGGTGCCACGCTGCCGATGCTGCTACCGTTGCGGTTCGACGGGGGGAAGGGTTTGCCGTGAGAACGTTATGAAGCGGGTTCAGACTCGATGGTGGTGAAGTTCGAAATCTTCACCGAGCCGTCCGGAAAATTGGCGACGATTTCCAAGTCACCCCCCATTGCACGGATATAGTCGCGCAGGGTGCTGATGTACATATCGGTGCGATGTTCCATTTTGGAGATTGCTGCCTGATTAACGTGCAGCGACTCAGCCAGTTTGACTTGTGATAACGCCTTGGCCTGACGCAGTTCGTGCAACGGCATATCGGCTAAGTGTTGGCGATACATCGCATCCGAGCGCGTGCGCGACTCCGTGGACATTTTTGTTTCGAGTTCCGCAAATTTCCTAGCCATCAAACAGTCCCTCCTTTCGCAGCGTGTCGAGGTGCTCATCGTATAAGCGGTCCGCAATCGGTACGTTGATTTCGTACCACCGATCATTGCCAGTCTTGTCGCCACCCAGCAGCAGGATTGCGCAACGGCGCGGATCGAACGCGAAGAGCACACGATAGGGTCGCCCCGCGTATTGGATGCGAAGCTCGCGCATGTTCCCGTGCTTCGAGCCGTTGATTCCGCTGCTGTGTGGGAACCGAAGATTTGGCCCAAGTTCCTCCAGCAACTTGACGCTGGCGCGTACCGATTCCTGCTCGCTTTCGGTCAGGCGATTCCACCACTCGCCGAATTCGTCGGTGAATTCAACCTCCCAATTCATACTGCGAGTATGCCTTTGATGGAATATTCCGTCAAGTGCATTTTTTGGTGGGAAATTTCTCAGACGGCTTGTGTCACGGCTGCCTGCGCCCCCACCGTCGTCCTTCTCCCCACCAAATTTCCCACGACATTCGCCGCATCGATC
>JBAXCM010000062.1:0-13913 GCA_037141475.1 Verrucomicrobiota bacterium
ATGTTAGTTGCCAACAATCCCGCGCCGCCTGGAGCACTGTTTCGCATGTTTTGGTCACTGCGCATGGCTTGCTGCATGTTGCGGATATTCATGAGGCAACCGGCTCGGTCCGAGCCTCTCTTCCAGGCGCGGGCACCGACGAAGAGGATCGTGATGAGAGAGAGCAGGACAAGAATGACGACCGTCAACTCGAGGAGAGTCATGCCGGAGTTGCGCCTGATGGATGGTGATTGTGTTAGTTTCATATCGATTTTCTTGTTTCTTGTGTATTGTCTGTTGTTTGTTTCTGTTTTGTCTGCGTGGACGGCCTGGCGTTGTGGAAGCTCATAAGTTTCTCCTACTTGGCCCGGAAGTCTCGGAAAGTGTGCCATGGGTGGTCTGCACGGATTTTTAAATTGTGCTATGGAAGGGGATAAGTTGAGGCTTTGGATGGGTGGTGACGGTCATAGCAAGTCTTCATCATTGCGGTTCATTTTGGCATTGGTGAAAATATCGTGGGTGATGAGGCCGTGTTTGAGGAGGCGGCGCAGATTGGCATCCCACTGGATGTTGCCGCTACGGCAGATGACGTCTTCCAGTGAGCGGGCACCACTGTCGTAGTTGGCAATGGCACTGGAGCTGGCGTCGTCGTTGTTGTGAAGGAACTCGTAGGCGAGCACCCGATTCCGGACCCCGACGAGGAGAGCTTGGGAGTGGATGAAGATAAGGATTTCGGCGAGGCGGCTGAGGACGGCCGGATGACAATCTTTGCGATAGAATTCCAGGATGCGTCCGATGGTCTTTACGGCACCCGTGGTGTGGAGGGTGGAAATGACGAGATGGCCGGTTTGGGCGGCTTTCATGCAAGTTTCCATTGCCTCGCGATCACGGATTTCACCTAGTAAAATGACGTGGGGGGCCTTCCGCAGCACATCCTTGAGGCCCTGCCGATAGGAATGCACGTCGCGCCCCACTTCCTGTTGGGTAATGATGCTCGGTGAAGGGATGCGGTGCCCCGGGTACTGCGGGTCGTCCATAGCAAACGGATAGTCATACTCGATGGGGTCCTCGACAGTAACAATGTGCTTGGGATGGTTGCGGCGTAGCCAGTCGATGAGAGAGGCCAAGGTGGTGGACTTGCCTGAGCCGGTGGCCCCGGTGACGAGGCAGAGGCCAGCCCGCTTGAGCACGCAGTGGCGGAGGGTGGCTGTGGTGTCCGGGTCGATGCCGAGAGCTTCCAGTTCCGGGATGAAGTCATTAAGAATACGGCAGGTGATGCCGAGGCCAGACGAACAAATATGGGCTTGGATGCGCAGGCGGCCCGAGCGTTTTCCAAGCTTGCCGATCGGGATGCCTTCGCAAGAAAAGTCGGCCACCCGGCATTTGGCAAAATTGGCAATGGCCAGATGAATGGATCTATCGGTGTTGTGGCCGGGTGAGTGATCCAGTCCGAATTCGTGGCTAGAGCCTTCTCTGATGGCAAGGAGTTGCTTGAGGATTTCATCCAAATGGGCGGAGGTGAGGATGCCGAGGTGGTCAAGTATCTGCACGCCTTTGTTGATATGGATATAGACCGGTCGGTCGGTCCGCATCTGAATGTCCGAAACCGTCAGATCGCAGCAGGCACGGAAAATCATCCCGAGCAGGTCGCTACCGCTCATGCCTGCCGCAAAGCGTGCTGGGTTGGCTGCGGTGAAGTGGCCAGGCAGCGGCGGGGGTTCGAGAGTCTCGAGAATGGACATGGGGGAAGCGGTTATGAGTTATATGGAGAACGGCAGGAGTTCGAGGTGCTTCACGCCAGAGGCCCGAGGACAACGAATTTCGGGTCCGAGATATGTGTGGATAACCGGCACTTGATTTTGTCTTCTGTCATATGTCTTCGGGTCTTCAGTATTGCCCGGGGCCTCGAGGCGGAGAATGGTCTTTTCGGTGGCCTCGCGGATCTTGCCGATAAATTGGAAGCGCTCTTGGCACTCGGCAATACGCTGGGGAGAGAAGCGTGCCCATTGATTGGATTGGTCCCATTCCAGACATATGCGGGTATAGCGGGCAAGGCAGTGGTCGAGGAGGTTCAGGCACTGGCGCATCTGGGCTGGGGTATACATGGGAGTTGTATTTTGAACGTCGTTGAACATCAGGTGCAGGATGTTGGTGGCGGCGGCGGCAGCGGTAAGAGCCGGGCGAGGATCCTGGTCTTGCCTGAGACAGTACTGGATTGTGTCTTCAGCCAGTATTGCCGCTGACGGGGTGAGTTCCGGGTGGGTGCCGACCGCAGGTTCCGTGAGGAAAAAGTGCAGCGCGTTGTAGTTGCCGTAATGAGACGGATCGAGTTGATAGGCAAAGCGCAGCTTGTCTTCGGCCTGTCGGCGCAGGTAGCGCTTGAGCCCTTCACTGGCAGCTGTGGGATTGTTGCGGGCTTCAGATGCCTCGTACAGGGATTCCAGAAGAGCTTCCAGATGGACGTTCAAGGAGCGCGCCACCATCCTTGGAGGGGCTTGCTGCGTGATGCCGGCTTTGATATCCGGCAGGGTTCTGCTCCCGCCTTTGATGCTTGATCCAGTGACGGCTGTGCCTGCGTCGAAGAGTGTATCAATCGGGCCTTGCATGGCCATGGCTATGACTTCGCCATAAGGGCTTCGGTTGATGCCGAGCGCATTCAAGGGGACATCCAGATCTGGATTGGCGATGAGTGGACGACCTGCAATTGCCCACCCCAGCGCCCCAATTCCAATGAGACTGGTTGAATATTGGTTAGCTGTGATGGATAGCATGGAGGTGAACGCTTGATCGGTTTCCTATCAATGGAGATCAGGTCGGCGATTGGGTACGGAAAATCAACCGGGCAAGGCCAACGTAAACAGCTAGAATTGCTGAAAAGTAGAGCGATATGGTCCAGAATGCTGGCAAGGGAAGTGCTCCGCGCTTGAAATAGAGCCGCTGGGTGAGGTCGGCAAAGCGGTATTGGGGAGAGTATAACCAGATGCTACGCAAAATGGGATTTTCCTCTATCTTCAACATGTTTTCGAGGATCCCCACGCCCCACAAACCATAAACGGCTAGGGCTAGGGAAATGCTGAAACCCACGATGCTGCCGAAGCGCGAGGCGAGCGCAATGGAGAGTGCCAGCAGTTGCGCAACGACTAGTAGGAACAGACTGGCATACTGGAGGTTGAGAACCCACCACAGTGAGCGCTCGGTGGGGTCGCCGGGGCAGGCAGCCCATTGGCAGATAGCGGCGGTGGCGAGTGTCAGCGGGGCAATATAGCAGAACACGGCGAACCAAATCTCGAACAGCTGGCGAGTGGCGGACATGCCGGTGGTTAGAAAGTATTCACCAATCCCGGACTTTGCGTTGTCCTCCCCTTGGCGGGCGGCGGTGAAAAGCCCCCACAGCAAGGTGCAGCACCACAGCGTGTTCCAAGCGGCGAGAATGCGGGCTGGTTGGACAAGGCTCGGCTTTTCGAGAGCGCTGGAGACCAGTGGCAGGGTGAAGGGCAGCAAAATCACTGCTAGCATGCAAATCGCCCACGCCTTGCGCTGGAAAATGGTTGCGACGGTGAGTTGGAAGAGTCTCATGGTGATTATATATCTCTTTAGGATGCTCAATAGAACTGGCTCCTGCGCTCTTCGAGTACAACTAACCAATTCATCATGGAAATTGGCGGCAGATTCGCCGGGTGGGAAATTGGACACAAATTCACATGAATCTGGCTGGCCGTCATGCTGGTGCCACTGAGCATCTTGGTGTCCAGCGGACGAACCGGCACACTTGCCATCTCACTCGCCACCGAACCAATCTGCCCGGTGAATTTCACCCCGGATGGATCAAACTCCACTCCATAACGCTTTTCCGGCGTGAATATAGAACACGGTGGAAAATACAAACCCGCCGAGTTATAGCCAACTGGTGGAGTGACGGGCGTGGTGTTGAAATCATCCCCGAAGTACAAGCGTAGATTTGTCACCAGTGAAAATCCCTTGGTAAAGGATGCTAGATTAGCGGATTCCAAGAGGATCACCCCGTAATCCAGATCTGAACAGGGAATTTGTGGCTTTGTTAGGAATACGCTGCCTGTCGCCGCAGAATAGTCGACGTTGACTACCAGTGAGTGATTGACAGCGGTCGGATCGGCCTGCAGCGCAGAGAGAAAGGCGCTGAAGCGCACGGGATAGATCGCGATGCATATTTTGCTCGATGCTAACGATTTTACCTCAAACGGGTAACTTGGTTTGAAATAGCCGGTTTTGGTCACACCCGGAAGGGGATCTCCAAATCTGGCATTATTGAAGGTGATGGACCCAGTCATTGCGGTTTGAAATGCAAAATCAGTGCCGCCGCCGTACGCCAGATCCACCACCGCAGTTCCGAAGTCGTAGGTCTGGTCTTGGCCGCAAGCCAGGATGTAACCCTCAGGCAGGCCGTTGGCCGGGTTGGTGGCTAGCGGCATTTCTAGGTCCTTGCGGATCCCTGCCTTCAAATAGGAAAATCGTAGTACCGTAGGTGTTTGGTTAGAAGCTCCAAGCGCCTGGGTGATGTCAAGGCGCATCGCGCATTGCAGGGAGCCGAGTGAATAATTATCCCAAGTGGTGGATGATAACACATCGGTTTCGCTGACGTGTGCGAAGCGGTCAAAATAATCTGCGCCTCGATTGATAGGAATGAACGCGGCCCGACCGCTCTCTGAGGCAAGCGACACCGGGAAGAAATCGCCTCGAGTGAGTTGATACGTCTCGCGAACTCCTGGAGTGAAAGGGTCATCGGTGAAACTTTGTCCCCCTACAGTGGTATTGTTGGACAGTACGGCACCGCGGCGGGTGGCCAGTGCCGGAAGATTGGTGGTGCCGTCCACCTGCGCCCGACTCGCAAAAATTCCACCGCTGATAGTCACGTCGCTCCATGCCGCACCGCCGGCATATTGGCCAAGTTCGAGGAACGAGGCGGCGGAAATGGGCAACTGGGACGGGATTTCGTAAATTGACAGGACGAAGTTGCGTCGCTGCATGGGTGAGGCGGTAGTGGCGGTGTTCGTTGCGGCGAGGTTCATCGAGAAGCCCCACCAATTGCGCTTACCTATAAACGGTTGGTTGGGACTGGCATACCCAAAATTGATGTTTGGGTAGGTAATGATGTTGAATTTTGGATAGGTGCCAACTGGCAGCGCGACTCCGCATTGTGCCAGAGCCCCGTATTCCTTGCTGCTGGAGATAATTGGCCAAATCCGGTCACGAGCCGTATCGGTAGCGTTGCTGCAGCTGAGAGGGACCGGATAGCCACTGCCCAAACACTGGTTGATGCCTGCGGAGACCCAGCCGGCATCTGCGCCGAGCGCCGCGAAGATGATGCCTGGATTGTCCAGCGGCGCATCTCCGGAATTGGCCACTACCGGACTCGCCACATTCAGCGCCGCGAGTACTTGATTGGAGATTGACTGTTGGGCATTGGCCGCTGCCAGCGCATCGCTGAAAATACTCTCCCAGCGCAGTGGGCTGCTGTTGGTGGTGTTGGCGTTTGACTGGGATTGCATCGCCCGGATCGCCCGGTTAGGTGTGCTGGCTACAATCGAGCGCAGGATCGCCTCACCTTTCTCAGAATAGTCCACCTGCAGTTGCACATTGGATTGAACAGCAAGGGAGGCCGTTGCCTTGCGGTAGGCAAACACCATCAGCAATGATAGAAAAATTCCCAGTGAGAGCACTAGCAGTAATGACGCATATCCGCGAGTTTGGCTCCTGTGGGTGATGATTCTCATTTGGGAGGGGCGGTTAATGGTGCGGTATATATGGCGGATCAGGGTGGCCGGATAGATCAACTCATTGCCTCAAAGTGGATTCAATGAATCAGAAATCCGGCTTGTTAATGCATGGCTAACTTATTCGAGCGGCTGAGGGTTAGCCGATTTCCAATATATCGGTAAGCTATACTTTGGCATATTAGGTGTTTGCTAGATCCAGCCGCTTTGAAGGAGTCTCCCGCGTGGATCCCACTGCTTGAAACTGGGGATATGCGTGCTGTAAATGCAGCTATGGAAAGCCCCGGCTCATTCAATGGTTGTCAAATTGCTATTGACTTTGATCATTCTGTCCAGGCTGAAGGTGACGTAGGCAAGTCGGTCGATGCCGAAGGGCGTGAGGGTGAGCAGTTCCATCGTCCAAGGGCCCTCACTATCAAGCACGGAGTCATAGCCTTTGAGTGTGAGCACCCGGCATTGTGGCACGGATTCATTGAGAACCAATATCGAGCCCGGGACAGTTTTACCGGTCACACCGAGTTGCGGATTTCCGTGATACACCTGCACGTAGGTCGTTGAACTCGGATAAAGGTCATTAAGCGTCACGGTGACCTGAGGCATGGCTAAGCGAATCAGTTGTCCCTGGCTCAAGCCGGAGAGCATGCCGTCGGCGACCGGCCAAATTTGGATATATGAGGAGGAGATCGGGGCTTGGGTATCGGCCAGCGAGAATACCGAGAAGCGCTCTTCTCCGCGCACCTTAGGCAGGTTGCTGGCGGGGATGGAGGTCAGTGCATAACTTAAGGTTTGGCTGCCATTCTGGGTGATTGGTGCCTGTGCGAGCAGGGTGGCTTGACTGTGGTCGAGGTTCACACCTGTGCCGCCGTTTCCATAGGATTGGACGTAGCGAAACAAGTTGGCGCACTTGGATGCGGGCGGATCTGTAAGGCCGTTGAGCAAGCCACTGACCACGAGATTGACACTAAATGGGCGATCCGCGCGGGTTCGCAATATCGGGCTATACGGATCTTCGGAGTGGATCGTCACCACCGCCACCGGAATTAGAGCAGCGACGAATTTGGCATCTAGGAGGTAACTGGTCAGTGGCGAGTTCATGGCGGTCCAGAGTTCAAAGCGTGAACCTCCAGCACCGACCGGAAGCAGTGATATTTGGGTGCCTCCAGCCGCCACGGTGGCGTCACGCTGAACTCCGCTGGAGATCTGGAATTGTCTAATAAAGTTGGTATATCCGGGGGGCTGGGCCGAGGCCAATGGGGTAAGGGTTATGAGCGCGAGGGTCAGGTGTGGTATTCTGATTTTCAATGTGTTGAGGGATTGGCTTGAGTGGGATGGGAGGAAGCTGGCGCGGACGGGGATCCAGGGGGCGCAGCATTGGGTAACAAGACAGAGATCGGGCCATCGTGATAGGTGGCGACGACAACGCGTCTGCCGTCCTTGAGGCGCAGGCTGATCTCGGGATCAAGTGGCTGGGTGCCGGCGGCTTGCTCGTTAGTGACTTCGACGGTGGTAATCCAGCCACGGTTTCTGGCGTAAAATTCAGCCCAGCCCATGAGGGTGGAACCGGCCGTTAACACGCCGCGATGGGCCATGGCCTTGGGCAGCAGGAGGACCGCATGCTTGGGCACCAGAGTGGCTAGGCCACCGAAGCATAGGATGTCCGATTGACTAAATAGATCCTGTGTTTGCTTAACAGCGGACCCGGCCTGGCTGGGTGGCAACCGATGCATTGGATCCTCCTGTTGAGTCTTGCGGAGTTGCAGTGACAGTTGCTCGTGAGTTGCAGCATCCCTCATCACGGGTGGTCCGGCGATAGCATGTCCCAGCATCAACGCGCATAGCACCCCGAGCGGCCATCCACCGGCCGGCCTCACGACTTTGGAGACGACAAGTTGCTTGTACATAAGATCAGAATGTGCGGAAGGTGATTAGAAGCGCAAGATCCTGAAAATCGTAGCCGGGGTTGGTCATATCTGCATGTGTTAGTTCCATGAATATCAATACATCCATGGGGCCGATGCGTAGCTTGTTTGATGAATCCAGATAGGGTTTGAGGAAAGGTGCCAGGGATGGGGCGTTGTAGGCTGGAGCTTCGCGTGGGCAGGAATCGCCATTGACCAGCGATCTCACATTGGTGCTGTTCGTGGAGTTGAAGAAGGTGGACCAGGAGCCGTTGAGAATACACTGGCCTCCAAAGTCCATCGCCCTACCCGCAGTGATGTTTAGGGTCTTGATAATTCCCTGTCTCTGGATGGTGGTGTCGGTTTGCTTGCCGTCGAAGATGGTGGTCCAGCTAGACGAGCCGTTGTAGCGAACCTTGGCTGCGGTCTCGATGTGGTCGATCGAGCCATTGGGATTTTGAGTGGTCACACCGGCCCCTAGGACTCTGATGTCGCAGATCAGGTCCTGATTGGCCGTGATGCCACCCGCTGCCGTGACAGCGACGAAATCCTTGAGTGATGAAGGATAGTTGATACTCCATGCTAGGCGTGGCTTCGTGTCGGTCTGAACGATGGTCGGCAAAACACTGAGCGTGCCGAAGGGGATTGAGGGATAGGTGGATTGAGCCCATGCCTGCGAGCAGGCAAGAACGCAGATGGTCATGGCCCTTGCTGAGATGGCGGCAAATCTTGTT
Organism: Verrucomicrobiota bacterium; assembly: GCA_037141475.1. GTDB lineage: Bacteria > Verrucomicrobiota > Verrucomicrobiia > Verrucomicrobiales > Akkermansiaceae > Luteolibacter. The sequence goes on from JBAXCM010000062.1 coordinate 8,362, forward strand.
GTTTTCATGCTGAATTATGACTGGCTAGATAGATCCTGGCATCGCCTCCAAGTGGCTCTTGAAAGCTAATCTTCCTGGCTGTAGATACCTGGGAAGCTATCCGATCTGGCAGGATTATCACTGGATTCCCAAAGGGCTGTAAGGTATCCTTTGGTATATTGGATGCTTGGGGGAAATCGTCCGCCTAGCCAAAATGAAGGATCTGAGGGCCGGGAGATATCACCGCTGAACTTGATGAAAAGCACAAGCCAGCGCGTGATGAAAATGAGCGGCAGGTTGGCCGAATGGGTGAGCGGGCTCAGGGGCGGCCGGGAGGGGCGGGTACGGGAAGGAGGAGGGGCTTATTCGGTCAAGGCCCCGGCATAGGTGATGAGTTCACCGTTAGGACCGTTGATGGTCATTAGGAGGATGCCTTGATTGACCGAGAATGAGACATTGGAGGGCCTTTTTGTGATATACCATTGCGGGGATCCAAGCACACCGCTAAGCGGCACCACATAGTAATAGAGAGCCATGCCACTGCCGTGGTTCTCAAAGGATAGAATTGCCGCCCGAATCACGCCATCGGGTTCCCGGAAGTTCAACACCAGCACGGGTGAGGCGATGGTTTGAGGGTTGGTTCCGGCCAAGGCGTCGGCAACCGTGGCATGCAGACGGTAGCGCTCGGCCTTACCCACCAACTTGCTTACATACATGCTGACGAGGGGAGCCTCCTCAGCTAGGAATTCCTGGGCATTGTAGATTTTCAAGAATGCCAGTTGCTGGTTGACCAGAGCCAGGCTCATGGCTCCGATGGCCATGCCCAGCAGAATCACCAGAGTGAGTTCGATCAAAGTGAAACCATTGGGCTTTGAGGTGGGCTTCATTGGGAGCGAATGATCGTCCGGGATTTGGCGTAGTTGCGCCCGCCGATCTGGTAGGTCAAGACGCTTTGGACTTTCCACACATACATGTTAGCAGGATTGGTGATGGTTGTGCCGCTGCCGCCAGCAACCGGAAGATTATTGGAATCTGGAAAGCGCGTGCGTAGCACAACACCCGTAACCGGGACGCCGCCGGGGAGCTGACCGAGTTGGACGGTGGTGCTGGTGGTCGCCGGGTAGGCGGGCCACGGTGAGGTGGTAGAGGTGAGGGTTGCGAAGGGCAGGCGCTCGGCATAGGACCGCTCGTAGGTCACGTAGGCATCCGAAAGCGCCTGCTGGAGTGCCCACTGCCGAGGCTGCAGGATATTGAGGGAGAGCTTGAGCATCAGCAATCCAATGAGTGTGAGGATGGCTAACGAGAGGGAGGCTTCTACCAATAAAGAGCCATGCGGCACTGATCGCGGCTTGCCACAGGACAGAGATTGCGTCAGCCTCGGCTCATGATAGCATCTTCTCGAGCCTTGGCCTGGTGTGGCGCTCTGTTCCTGATGTGTGGCGACCACTTGGGTGCGCAAGCGCTGCTGGAGCCGCCGTTCGGGCTGCACTGGGGCGATTCGCCGGAAAAATTGTTGGGTTGGGCGGGCCGCAATGCTTTGGACGTGACGGTTGTGCTGCCTGGCGACGAGGCTGGGTTGCGCATCATCAAGGTAGAGCCGCGCAAGGGCCTGTTGCCGGAGAGCCAGGCGGCAGCGGTGGAAGGGCGATTTCTGGCTGGCAGGCTCTACGAGTTGACAGTTCACTACGTTGACAAGGCGGCCACTGCCGATGCCATGGTCGCTCGTTTTGAAGTCCTGCGCAAGCAACTCGCCGTGCAGCATGGGGCGTTTACCGCCGACCAGCAGCAGCGGTCGGTGGAGGACAAGTATGCGACCAAGACGCTGGCGTTTCATCGTGAACCAGTGAGGGGGTTGTTGGTGTTGCTGGCGCTGACGGAGGTTGAGGACTTGCTACGGCAATCCAGAGATGCACGGTTTTCGATAATCTATCGAAACGAGAATTTCAAGAAGGAAATGCAAAAGGAATTAGATGAGCTAAAAGGGCGTGAGTAATTCTATCTATTTGGTGGTTGGTTTGGTTATGTTCCGGGATTTCCAACGGCATTGATGATCTTTGGTTTGTGCAGCCATGGGCCTTGGGGCACTTCGCTGTCTTCGGCGAAGCGCCATTCGACGGTGGCACCGCTGCGGAGTTGGAGGAAATCCCGAACAGCTGGGCTCAGGTCGATGCCGGCTCCGCCATTGCGGTTGGGCAAGGGGGCATCGTCGCCGAAGACGTATTGCCAGTGATCGATCTGGAATGGGCCGACGTCCTCCCACTGCGCATAACAGACGCGGCCTTGATGGTGGATGGCCAACCAGCGGTCTTTGCACACGGAGATGCCGTCGCCACGAAAACATTGCCAAAACCACGGAATCACCTCGTTAGCCTCCGGGCGGTGGCCGCCGCTTTTGGTCACGTCGTTGTAGGGTAGGGCGACGTAAAACGGATTGAGCAGCGGCGTGAAGCGTGCCGGTTGGTATCCGGCCCGCTGGTCGGGATCGTCGTAGCCGCCGAAGTTCGCCATCCAGTTGGGATCCCATGCGCTGCGGGTGTTAGGGGTGGGATTGTGTTCGCCGGCCGATTCTCCCACCCAGAAAACCGTGGCAACCACATTGCGTTTCCACACCGCACGTGGCGGGTCTCGCGGAGGGCCTCTCTCCAGCACGAGTCGTGCCTTGGCCGGGACGCCGAACGGATCACACAGGCCGGCCAGGGCTTGTCGCCGTTCCGCTAGAAACGTCTCATGCACGCCTGCCGTCCGCTCCGCCAGTTGCGAGGCTCCCGCCCAGCAGGAAAGCGCAAGGCTGACGCCAAAGGGCAAAATGCTTGAGGCGCTTGGAAATGAATGGATCATTTCAGTTGTTGTAGTAGTTAGGCATAAATCCACAAAATGGATGAATATTTGCATTCCTCCTGAGTGAGCACCTTTGATAGTTCGTGAAATCCAAGGCTGCGGTTGTAGTTGCGAGAGCCACAGCATCTAGCATGATTTCAGATAAGAAAGTTAGCGTCAATGAGGAATCTATGATTTTGAGAATATCGGCAGCGGCGGGTGCCGCGACGGCTGGAAAAGTGCAGCGGGTGCAATTGATGCTTGGCAAGGCGAGGGGGTTTGGTCAGCCTGACGCCGCAACAAGAATTATCCCTGTCGCCCGATTTCATGAAAAATAAACTCCTCGCCGTTTTGCTGCTGCTTCCGATGGGACTCGTTTCGTGTACCCACCCGACCAAGCCGTTGCCCCCACCAACGCCGCCGCCTATCGATGATGCCTCCAACGTGCCAATGGGCGCAGCCCAAACCTATGTTGGCAGTGTGGGCGTTCACAGTGCCGTGTTTGTGCTCACTTGGCAGCCAGATGGCAACGTCGTCGGGCACTACTATCACCCTGATAATTCCGGGGTCATCCTCAAGCTCAAGGGCAAGAACACGGCACACGGCGAGTTGGTGCTCACCGAATACGCAGCCGATGTCCAGAGCGCCATCCTCACCCTCAAAAAGTCCACCTCGCACGGCCTCATCGTCTGGTCCGGGAAAATGCACAATACCGACCAACACGGCAGCCATGTGCTAAATGTGAGTTTCACCCGCAAGGCAGACGCCTAAGCAACCAACCCAAAGTATTATGATCACTCGTCGCCAAACCCTCAAAGCCCTCGCCGCCATGGCGACGGTGCAAATTGTCCCCAGCCGCGTACTCGGGCTCAATGGCCAAACCCCACCTTCACAGATCCTCACCCGCGGCATTATCGGCTGCGGCGGCATCAGCGCCTCCCACCTGACCATGCCCGGCAAATTGCTGGCCCTCTGCGATGTGGATAGGAACCACCTCGCCGAACGCATGCGCGACGCCGGCGGCGAGGCCAGCGGCGTCAAGGGCTATCATGATTTCCGTGAACTCATTGCCCGGCCCGACATCGATATCATCCACATCGCCACCCCGCCGCACTGGCATGCGCTCATGGCCATCGCCGCTGCCAAGGCCGGCAAGGACGTGTGGTGCGAAAAGCCGATGAGCCGGACTATCGGCGAAGCCATGGCGATGGTGGCCGCCGTGGAAAAACACGAGCGCATTTTCCGACTCAACACTTGGTTCCGCTTCAAGGAAAGTTTCTACGGCATGAATGTGCCGGTGAAAATGCTCAAAAAGGCCGTCATTCACGATTTGTTGGGATGGCCCTTGAAGGTCACCGTTTCCGGCGTCACCGGCTTCGATTGGAAGTTGGGCACCTGGGCGGGCAAAGTTGGACTCAAACCCGAGCCGGTTCCGCCGGAATTGGACTACGATCTGTGGCTTGGCCCGGCGCCGATGAAGCCCTACAACCATGAGCGGATTCATGGTTCCTTCCGCGGCTACTGGGATTATGACGGCGGCGGCCTCGGGGATATGGGCCAGCATTACCTCGACCCCGTCCAATACATCCTCAATAAGGACGACCAAGCCCCCATCTCCGTGGAAATCGATGCCGATCCCCAGGATTCCGAGGCAGTCGGCACCTGGCGGCGTATCGAGCACACCTACGCCGACGGCTGCAAGGTGATCCTCGACGGCGAAAACCGCGACAAGGACGCCAAGTACATCGAGGGACCCAAGGGTTGGATCTCCAAGGGCCTCACTTCCAATATCCCAGACCTGCGCAAGACACTCGATTCCCTGGCCGATCCCGAGCCTCAGATCATGGACTTCCATGAAGCAGTGCGTACCCGTAAAAAATTCGCCGTCAACGAGCATACCGGCTTCTGGTCTAGCACCTTGGTGAATATCGGCATCACCGCCCACCACCTCAATAAGAGCCTTAAATTCGATTCCAAAACCCTCCAGTTCGACGACCCCGCCGCCAATGCCCTGAGCCATCAACCGATGCGCGCACCTTGGAAACTCGATGCCTGATCGGCCGGCCTAATCCTGTCAGTTTCGCTGGAGGATGGGCATCCTGTCTGTCATGGACGACGGGCTTCCAGCTTGGCGGTTCATGCGCAGACAGGATGGAAGCATTTGCATTCGCCACAGGATAAATGCGCGCTTTGTCGTCAAAGCGCACAAAACTGCGGAAATCGACCTGCCCGCACTCACAAATTGGGATCAATTCCTGACTCCAGCAAGAACACGAAACAATTTAGAATAATTCTTGCTATTGGCATTTTTGCGGGTAATTTCCCGCCGCCATGCAAGTAAAACCTTCATCCAAGAGTGCCAACCCGGGGTCTTCCGAGGATGCATCCGGGCTGCGCATGACGCGGCAGCGGCAGGAGGTTTACCGGGTGCTGTTAGCCCAGCGGGACCATCCGACGGCCAACGACGTGTTCATGCGGGTGAAGGATGAATTGCCGCACATTTCCCTTGCGACGGTATACAACTGTCTGGAGGTGCTGGTGGACCATCGCTTGGTGCGCCAGGTGAATTTCGAGCGCGAACCGTCGCGCTATTGCCCCAACCTCGAAGAACACTGCCATTTTCACGACCAACAGACGGGAGTGATCCACGATGTGAAATTCAAACCCGGCATCGAGCTTGGTGACGTGCTCGATCTACCCAGCGGGCCGCTCTTTTTTCTGCCATTTTAACCAGGTACTTTTGGCCGGGGAGTAAA
>JBAXCM010000063.1:0-13880 GCA_037141475.1 Verrucomicrobiota bacterium
ATCCCCTGCACCGCCCGACTCCACCACCCCACCGACAAAATTGGCCGAGCGTCTGTTCTACCGCACCGCCGAGATCCACGCCCGGGCCCAATTCGTCAACCAATCGCTCAAGCCCGACCTGGTCCTCTGCATCCACTTCAACGCCGAAAATTGGGGGTCGGCCGCCAATCCCATCATGGTCGAGCGCTCCCACCTCCACCTCTTGCTCAATGGTGCCTACAGCGACGACGAGTTGGCCCTTCCAGACCAACGCTTCGGCCTGCTAAAGCGCCTCCTTCAACGCTGCCACGACGAGGAGAGGCTCGTCGCTGCCAGCGTCGCCAGGGCCATGGCTGCCGCCACCGGCCTGCCGCCTTTCCAGTACGCGCCAAGCGCCTCCAACGCCCGCCCCATCCCCGACCAACCGTACCTGTGGGCGCGCAATCTGCTGGCTAACCGGCTCTATCAGTGCCCTGTCATTTTCACCGAGCCCTACGTGATGAACTCCAACACCGACTACGCCCGCATCCAAGCCGGCGACTACCCAGGATTGCGCCAAATCGCCGGCAAAGAGCGCCCCTCGATCTTCCAGGAATACGCCGACGCCGTCGCCACCGGCCTTGCCGAGCACTACATCAGCCAGCGCGCTCAATAATGTTTTAGCGATACAGCAAATAAGTAAACCGTGTCAGCGTAACAGCGCCCAGATCGGCTGCGGCCAGATGCCGAAGAGCAGCACCGCAACAGTTAAAATAGCGATGCAGGCAGCGCTGATCGGCGGCAGGCTGACGGGCGTGGCATCAGCCGGCGGCATCCACCACATCGCACGGATCACCTTGAAGTAGTAATAAAATCCGGAGCCTGCAGCGATGGTGGCGATTGCCACCGCCCACCACGGGTGCGAATCGACGGCCAGAAAGAAGACGAAGAACTTGCCGATGAACCCTGCGGTGAGCGGTACCCCGGCGAGGGCAGCCAATAGAACGGTGAGAGCCAAGGCTAATCGCGGATTGGTGGTGCCGAGGCCATTGAAATCGGTGATATTTTCGCCGTCGCGTTGGATGCGCACCTGAGCCAACACGAAGAACACACCGAGTGTCATGAGCAGATAGGTGGCGAGATAGAACGAGACCACCATGGTGGATGTCAGGTCGGAATCAGCCGGTTGCCAAGTGGCCAGAGCCAGCAATAGGAAGCCAGCGTGGGCAATCGAGGAATAGGCCAGCAGTCGCTTGAAGTTGGTTTGAGCCATAGCGGCCAAATTGCCGAACAGCAGCGTCGCACAGGCAAGCACCCCAAGCAGCCCTAACACCGGCCCCCTCGTCACCGGACCGACCAGAAACGGCTCTAGGAAACGAATCATCAGGATAAAGCCCGCAGCTTTCGAGCCGACTGATAGAAAAGCGGTGGTGGGGGTGGGAGCCCCCTGATAGACATCGGGGATCCAGATTTGCATGGGCACGGCACCGACCTTGAAGCCGAGGCCGACCATCACCAGAGCAACGCCGAAGAGCAGCGGCGTGAATGAATGGCTGGATTCAACCACAACTCCCAAAATGATGCCAATTGCCGGAAGGCTCATGGTGCCGGTGCTGCCGTAGATCCAAGCGATGCCATACACCAGAAACCCGGTGCTCAGCGCGCCAAGAATCAGATATTTCACTCCGGCTTCGAGCGAACCCACGTTGCGGCGCATGTAAGAAACGAGGATGTAGAAAGTGATAGTAACCAGTTCGAGGGCGACAAAGGCCCCGGCCAAATCACGGGCAGAAGCCAGCCACATCATTCCGGCGCAGGCAAATACCGGCAGCACGTGGTATTCACCCGTGCCAGCTTCCGAGCCCGGATGATCGGTGAATTGCACCAGCACTTTCCGGTAATCCACCCCCATCAGCAGCACCAACAGCGTGCATAACAGGGCGAATATCTTATAGAATCGCGCCAGGCCATCGAAGGTGTAGAAATTCCACAACGGCCACTTCGCCCAAGCAGCATCTGGCTTGGCGTCTGGACCAATAGCCAGACATGTCAGACCGAGGATGCCTGCGAGGCCAATCGCCCCGGCAATGCCCACCCAGCCCTTGGCTTTGGACGGAACAAACGCTTCGGCCATCAGCAGCGCTATGCCAAGGGTCACGGTGAGGGCTTCAAGATAGTAGGCTGGCATGGTGGGAAAATATTTTAATCCTAAATTCGAATTTCTAAACGGACGATGAGAAAATGAGGAGGCATGGATTTCTTGGTTCAGAAATTAAAACTCAGTTCTTGGGAGTTATGGCATTATTTAAGGAGATTGAGCAAAATGTTAGGATAGAGACCGACGGCAAGCAACACGATGATGAGCAGTAGCGCGGGGATTCTATCAGTCATGGAGATATCAGTGGCGCTGGAAGTGAGGGTACCGGCCGGGCCTTGGAAGATATTTCGATAAGCACGCAGCATATAGACGGCAGAGATGACCACGCCCCAGATCGCGAGGACGCAGGTGATTTGGACCGGGCCGAGGCCGCTGGTGCCGTCGTATGATTTGAAGGCGGCAAGAAACACCAGCACTTCGCCGCCAAAGTTGGCGAGGCCGGGCAAGCCGATGGAGGCCATTGCGGCAATCCCGAACATGAATGCCAGGGCCGGCGCGGATTTACCCAGTCCTCCGAGGTCCGCAAGATCGATCGAACCGGTGCTGCGCTCAATGCGGTCAGCCAATCCAAACAGCAGGGCGATGGAAATACCGTGGGCGAACATCAGCACGATGGCTGCGGAGCGAGCCAGCGGGTTCTCCGGAAACGCGATAAGCGCAGCCACCGCCAGAAAGATATAGCCCATGTGCATCACCGAGGAATTTCCCAGCATCAGATCCAAGCGCTTTTGCGAAACGGTGACGTAGCCAACCCACAGGATGTTTCCTAGCAATAGAAGCAACAGCGGATTGAGCCACGCTTGCAGGCCGTCGGGCACCAGCGGAACCGCTAACCGCAACAGGCCGTAAAGACCAAATTTTTTCAGCACGCCGGCATGCAGCATGGCGATGGGAGCCGGTGCGCTGGCATAAGCAGGTGCGGCCCACGAGTGAAAGGGAAACAGCGAGACCAGCGTGCCAAAGCCGACAATGAGCAGCCCGGCTATTCCATTTTGCGCAACGGGATCTATCCTGCCGGCATCGGCCATTTTACCCATGTCGAACGTGCCGGTGAGACCGGCCAGCCAAACCAAACCGGCGAGCAGAACGATGGAGCCGAGGCCCAGATAGATGGTGATTTTCCATGCGGCGGCCCGGCGCTCGCCGCGGCCGAGAATACCGATCATGAGGAAGGTGGGGATCAGGGCGAGTTCGTGGAAGGCATAGAAGAAGAACAAGTCGGTGGCGGCAAAGGCCCCCAGAGCACCACCTGACAATAACAGAGATGAGCCGTAGTAGAGCGTCTCGCGGCCAGCCGGAGCCTTGCCGGATAACACCGCCGCCAACGTCACAATGGCCGTCAACAATACCATCACCACACTCATCCCGTCAGGAAAACCAAATGCCAGATGGATCGCCGGCTTGGCCAACACTGGCTCCGAAAATATCCAACACGGGCAATGCCAGGTCGCGGCAGCATATAGGGCAAGTGCCAGATTCAGTGCTGCGGCACCGACGGCAGTGAGCCGCGCTGGCGCACCGAGCAGGATCGCAAGAAACGCAGCGAGGGGGAGAAAGACGATGAGTGCGAGCATGGCGTTAGATGAACACAGTTAGGTAAATGACCAGGATAACGCCGAAGCCGAAGGCAAAGGCATAGGCCTGCAGGTTACCGGATTGGACGCGGCGAAATACATTGCCGATGCCCTCGGCACAGCGGGTCAGGCCGCCGACCAACAGGCCGTTGATGAGGAATTCGTCGAAGAAGTGAATGACGGCGGCCAGGAAATTCTGGAAGTAGCGGATAAGGATGGTGTCATAGAACCAATCGAACTTAAAGCGGTCCCGCAGCAAGGGGATGCAGACGGGGTCTTTTTCCTTGCCAGCATAGAGGACCCAACCGGCCACCACACCGATGACCAAGGCCACCAGCGAAATTCCGGAGACGATATTCAGGTGGATCGCATCACTGTGATCCTCCGGCAGCGCCGGTGAGAAACGATTGAGGAAGGAATAGCCGGAGAGCAGCGCGAGCAAGGCTAACAGACCGAGCGGCACTAACATCAGCGGGCCGACCTCATGGGCGTGCTCCGCGTTTTCTGAGCGATGCTTGCCGAGGAAAGCCACGACAAACAGGCGTGTCATGTAAAATGGTGTGAGTGCGGCAACAAGTGCCCCGACCCAAAACAATGGCGAGCCGGCCTTGTGCGCGGCATCCAGAATCAGCTCCTTGGAGAAGAATCCCGAGGTGCCGGGCACTGCGATGAGCGCCGCACACCCGGCAGCAAACGTCAGGGTCGTCAGCGGCATCTTTTTCACCAAGCCGCCCATTTTCCAGATATCTTGTTCGTGGTGGCAGGCATAGATAACGGCACCGGACCCGAGGAACAATAACGCCTTGAACCAAGCATGGGTGAAGAGGTGGAACATCCCCGCGTCGCCAGCCACAAATCCCACAGCCATGACCATGTAGCCGAGCTGCGAGAGCGTCGAGTAGGCGAGCACCCTCTTGATGTCGTCCTGCTGGGTGGCCATCAGCGCGGCTAACAACGCTGTAATACCGCCGGTCCAAGCAATCACATCACTCGCTGGAAGTTGCTCGAAAACCTCGGTGCCGAGGGTTGTTTGCACGCGGAAAAGCATATAGACACCAGCTGCGACCATCGTCGCCGCGTGGATCAAGGCGGACACCGGGGTGGGGCCTTCCATGGCATCGGGCAGCCAGACATGCAACGGCACTTGGGCGGACTTGCCAACTGCACCGCAGAAGATACACAGCACGGTGGCGGATACCACGCCGACCCAGATGCTGGGATTGGCGGCACGGAATGCCTGGAGGCCGGGCTGCATTTGGTCAAACGTGAGATGGCCGGTGATGCCCCACAGCATGAGGATGCCGATCATGAAGCCGAAGTCGCCGATGCGGTTGGTGATGAACGCTTTTTTCGCGGCATCCGCGGCGCTTTCCTTCTGATACCAGTGGCCGATGAGCAAATAAGAACTGAATCCCACCAACTCCCAGAAAATAAAGGTCATGATGAAGTTATCAGCAAGCACGATGCCCGTCATCGAAAACATGAACATCGACAAACCGGTGAAGTAGCGCGCCTTGCCTTCGTCATCCTTCATGTAGGCCAGCGAAAACACATGCACTGCCAACCCCACGCCAGTGACCACTAACATCATACCGGTGGACAACGCATCGAGCTTGATGCCGATATCCAGATGGAAGTCGCCAATCGTCGCCCATGCAAACGATGCTGTGCCCTCGGCACCTATCAACATCACAGCTAGGACAAAAGTTGCCAGCGCGGAGGCGACCGACACGATGGGGGCCAGCCCGGTCCGTTTTAAAACGAGTTGGTTAGCCGCAGTAACGGCCAACGGGAGGAAGAGAAGAAGCCAGGGAAGAAGGTGGTTCATAGACGGGAAAGTGGATTGCGTGACATGCTGACAGCTGCGTGCTAGTTAGAATTTACGGATGGGTGCTCCAAATGTTTGGGGGTAGAGGCGGGCGCAAATGGAAAAGCTTGTCGGCGATCTCAGCCTTTCATGCTGGTGAGATCATCGGTGCTGAGGGTTTGGCGGGCGCGAAACAGGGCGACGATGATGGCCAGGCCAACGGCAACCTCGGCGGCCGCCACCGTGATCACAAAAAACACCAGAATTTGGCCGTTAGATTCGGGCAGGCCGTGGCTGGGATGGAAGCGTGAGAATGCGACCAGAGTGAGATTGGCCGCGCTGAGCATGAGTTCCAGACACATGAAGATGACGATAATGTTGCGGCGCAACACCACGCCAGCCAGCCCGATGGCAAACAGCAGGCCGGAGACAAGGAGGTAGTTGTTGAGAGTGGCCATGAAAGGATCGTTAACGGATATGAGTTATTGAGGTGAAGACAAATGACCAAAAGGTGCAAGAAATGAGAGGGCAGCGGATATGCGCCTCGGGGCGCACTCTACTGACAACTGATAACTGACAACTTTCTTCATCTTGTGTCCTGTGTCGTCTATTCTTGTGTCTTCTTGGAGAGGGTGACGGCCCCTACCGTGGCCACGAGGAGCAGCACACCGATGATTTGCAGAGGGAGATTGTAATCGGTGAACAAAGCGCGACCAATAAGATGAACATCCGGCAGACTGCCGGCATGCAGAGCAGTGGCAATCTTGCCGGTGGCGGCTATCGTGCCAGCATCGACCAACTCCCCGGAGGCCTGCGCCAGTGCGGCGGGGTCGAGGGAAGGGGCCGCAGTATCGGGGGTGCGAGAAAGCACGCCAACAAGTTGCACGACAAAGGCGATGGCCAAGGAAAGGGCGGCGACGATCGGGGCGACGGGTTTGGCGCGCTTGGCACCGGTCTTCAAATCGAGCAGCATGATGATAAAGATAAACAAAACCATCACCGCACCGGTATAGACAAGAATCTGGATCACTCCGACGAAAAACGCGCTGAGGCCGACGAACAGGCCGGCCAAGCCGATGAAGCAGGTGACGACGGCCAATGCGCTGGCGACGGGATTACGCAATGCGATGACCGCCACGCCGCCGACGAGCATCACAGTGGAGAAGAGCCAGAAGAGATAGGAGGGCATTTGGGAGTTGTCAGTTGTCAGTTGTCAGTTGTCGGGAAGGAGGCTGGGCAATTGGGGAGAGTGACTTTTAACTGCTGCCTTATTTCAACTCATTCCATTTATTGACGAGGCCGGTGCGGATGCCGCCGATTTGGTAGAGTTTGTCTTTGTGGTGGACCATTTCCTTGCGGCTGAGGCCAGTGATGACGTAATCCTTGCGCAAGAAGATGGCTTGCTCGGGGCAGACTTCCTCGCACATGCCGCAATAGATGCAGCGAATCATATCAATATCGAATTCAGCAGGGCGCTTCTCAACTTTAGCCCAGGGGTCGTCGGAGGGAATCTCGCTAGGAACGATGCGGATGGCCTTGGGTGGGCAGATAAATTCGCAGAGTTGGCAGGACACGCAGCGCTCGCGGCCCTGCTCATCAGTGACGAGGGCGGGGGCACCGCGGTAGTATTCCGGCAGATGTGAGTCCCACGTTTGCTCAGGGTATTGCATGGTCACGCCGAGGCCGGAGGAAGCGAGGTCCTTGGCACCCATGGATTTACCTAGCAGAGACTTGACCGCGTGGGTCATGGTGAGAAAAAACCCCTTGATCAGCGCCGTCAGATAAATCTGTTCACCGGGAGCAAGTTTGGGGCGTTGGAGTTTAACGACAGCCATGAGGTGAGGAAGTGATGGGTTCTCGGTGACGAGGAGGAATCAGGCGCGAAGAATGGGGGGCTTGACCTCGGAGACTCTGGCCACCCAGATGATGGCCGCAGTGACAACCATGAGCAGCACAGCCCCGACGACGGTGATGGCGGCTGTAAGATCGGGAGCTGCCACGATCAGGGCGGCGAGGAAAACATTGATCAAAGCGGCCTCGAAAAAGATCACCCAACCGAGTTTCATGAGTTGGTCGTAGCGGAAACGCGGAATCGTCCAGCGCACCAAAATGAAAAACAAAATGAAGGCCACTACCTTGGCGAGAAAAATCGCCAGATGAATGAAACCACCGAAGCCGAAGTCGCCGACGCGCAACTGGGATATCCAGACATCAGTGCCGAAGCCCAGCGACCAACCCCCGAGGAAGATAGTGACGATGAGCGCGGAACCGATGACCATCGCGGCGTACTCACCCATGAAGAACATGGCGAATTTCATCGACGAGTATTCCGTGTGATAGCCACCGACGAGTTCTGTTTCGCACTCCGGCAAGTCGAAGGGCATGCGGTTGGTTTCCGCAAATATGGAAATCGTGAAAATCAGGAACGATATAACTGCCGGAAACCAAAATAACAGCTTTGACGCCAACGTGTGGGTGGCGTCGTGGCCCCAGAGAGGCAGCAACAGCCAGCCGTGTTCCGCCTGTTGTTCGACGATGGTGCTGAGGTTGAGTTCGCCAAAGTAAAGGAGCACCGGAATGATCGAAAGACCAAGCGCGATTTCATAGGAAATCATCTGGGCTGTGGAACGAATCCCGCCCAAAAATGGGAATTTCGAGTTGGATGCCCAACCTGCGATGGCGATGCCATAGACGGTTAGAGATGCGACCGAGAAGATGAACAATGGGCCGATATCGATATTGGCGATGACGAGTTTTTCGGTGTACCCAAACAAGGAAATGTCGGAGCCGAAGGGAATCACGCAGGCGGTGATGAGCGCTGGTGCCACCGTGAGCGCCGGAGCCAGCCAGTAGAAAGCCTTGCGCACATACTTCGGCGTGAAATCCTCCTTCAAAAAAAGTTTGATGCCGTCGGCCACCGGTTGGACCAATCCACCAATGCCCAGAATGCTGCAATCCTTTTTGAAACCAAACAAGGTAAGGGGAATGCCCACGCGGTTAGGACCCACCCGGTCCTGAATGATGGCGCAAAATCGCCTCTCAAAAAATACCGAGACAGGCACCAACGGCAACACCACGCAAAACGTCAGCGCAATGATCTTGATGAGAATGATGAGGAGATCTAACATAAACGTGAACCTATAACCAATAGTATCGAATACCTAACCATTAACAATCCCGGCGGCGATTCGGGCACGTTCGGTTACGAGCAGTGGGATTTGATAACCGGTATCGATGATGGGGATGCCGACGGGGGGGATTTTTTCCAAGCTCAGGCCGTTGAAGGCGGGCAGGGTGGCGGCGAGCTCGGTGAAAATGTCTTCGATTTGGGAATATCCGCTGGGCTCACCGGTGATGGCGAGGATGAGGTCGGCGAGAATTTGCCAATCGTCGCGGGCCTGGCCAGGTCTTGCGGTGGCGGGGTTGAGGCGCTGCAGGCGGCCGGACAAGTTAACCATTGAGCCGCGTTTTTCGCTGAAGGCTGCGGCGGGCAGCACGAGATGTGCGGCGGTGGCTGTGGGGTTGGCCAGCAGATGGGTGTGGAGCAGGTAGGTGGGTTTTGCGAGGTCAGCGGGGGTGAAGCCGGCGTCGGTGATGAGGTCCTCGCCCAGGACGATGAGGGCGGAGATATCGCCGGAGCGCACGGCGCTGCGGATGGCATCCAGGCTGGCGTAGGGGTCCTCGGTGGCGAGGATCAGTTTGGCACCGATGGTGTTCGGGTTGCGGTCAGCGGCGATGAGCAAGCCGTCGGGTTCGCCGATGCGAGGGACGAGCGCGAGGTGAGGAGTGCCGAGTTTGGTGGCGAGGAGACGGGTGAGGAGGAGTTCCTCGTTGGTCATGCGACCGGAGCCAATGATGGCAATTTGCTCCGGAGCGACGGCCTTGAGTTGGGGCGCGATGATCTGCAAGGCCTCCGCCCAAGTGGCCGGACGGTGCTGGGTGCCGGCCTTGGCGAGCGGTTCGGTGAGGCGAGCGGCGCCATCGATGTGGTGGAAATTGAGGCGGTGGGAGTCGGGCATCCAGTCGGAGTTCACGTCGTTATTACGGCGTGGGGTGATACGGTGGATGGTGTTTTCGCGGGTCCAGAGGGTGATGTTGGTGCCGGTGCCACAATTGACGTCGATGCTTGGGGTTTCCTTGAGGAACCACACGCGCATTTGAAAACGGAAATCGCTGGCGGTGAGAGCGCCGACGGGGCAGAGGTCCACGGTGTTGAGCGAGTAGTTGGAATCCAGCAAGCGCCCGGGGTAAACCGTGAGGGTGGTGTGGGTGCCACGCTGGGTAAAACCCAGCACCGGATCGCCTGCCACCTCGTCCATGAAGCGGATGCAGCGGCTGCACATGATGCATCGCTCATCATCCAAGCGGATGCGCGGTCCGATAGCCACGTTCTTGGGCTTTTTCACCTTCATATCGGCGAAGCGCGACACACCTCGGCCGTGGCCAATGGAATTTTCCTGCAGTCGGCATTCGCCGGCCTGATCGCAAATCGGGCAATCCAGTGGGTGATTGATCAACAAAAACTCCATCACCCCAGCTTGGCAGGATTCCACCAGCTCGCTCGTCGTGCAAATGCCCATGTTCTCGCTCACCGTATTGGCACAGGCAATCACCGCGCGAGGACTCCAGATGATCGGTTCGTAACCTAGACTATCGCGCTGCGGTTCTTGGCCGGGAGCCGGGCGGGGGGGCGTGCCGATTTGCACCAAACACATGCGACAATTGCCCGAGGGGGTCAGTTTCGGATGGTAACAATAGTGCGGAACCGCCACCCCTACCTGACGGCAAGCCTCGATCATCCGCGTGCCTTTTCGAAATTGATGCCAAACACCGTTGATCTGCACATTGACCATGCCGAGGGCAGCAGCCAGGTCTTTGGGCTGCTTGATTTCTAAGGTTGCCGAAGGAGTGTCGCTCATGGGGTCGTGCAGCGGTCCGGACGTGGTGCGCGTTAGACGCCCGGGGCTAGTCGGGGCCGAATATGTCTCTCCGAACCGGACCCGGCAAGCCTGCGTTGTGGAAAAATGCAGGCCCCCTGGAAATCACCCAGCCTGTGGCCAACGGTTAGGGCTGGCTCACTTTTGCCCGCAGGAATCCCTTACCAGCCAGACCATTAAAGGCGGAGAAGGTGCGGTATTCCCAATTGGTGCCGGCCAGACTGGGCAGGCTGCTGCCGGCCGGGGCGGCATCGGACTTGCCGATGTATGTCACAGGAGTGTTCCAAGTGCCGGTGAGCGTGGCGCTGCCTTCGATGGTGTAGGTCACCCCATCGATGGTCGCGGTCTGGGCACCATTAGCATCGGCACTGAAGGCCAGAGCCGAGCGGCGAACGGCGCAAGTGAAGGTAAGTTCCTTGAGGCCGTCGCTGTTATTGTCCTTGAGGGTGGTGAAGAACAATCCCTTGCTCGACGCGGCATTGGGCAGACCGTCAAAGGCGAATTCGGCGAGGTTGGTGACCCCGTCATGGTCTGGATCGGCGGTTGGCAGGCGGTCGCTGGAATTGGGGATGGAGCTGGAGAAGCTATCGATCCAGGTTTGGAACGGGGTGGCGGTGGTTGTGGAGTCGATCGAGACTCTTGCCCGTAGGAAACCCTTGCCGGGGAGGCCGTTGAAGGCGGAGAACGTGCGATATTCCCAATTGGTTGAGGCCAAACTGGGCAGGCTGCTGCCGGCTGGGGCGGTGTCGGACTTGCCGATGTAGGTGACCGTGGCATTCCAAGTGCCGGTGAGCGTGGCGCTGCCTTCGATGGTGTAGGTCACCCCGTCGATGGTCGCGGTCTGGGCACCATTGGCGTTGGCGCTGAAGGCCAGAGCCGAGCGGCGCACGGCACAGGTGAAGGTGAGTTCCTTGAGGCCGTCACTGTTATTGTCCTTGGTGGTGGTGAAGAACAATCCCTTGCTCGACGCCGCATTGGGCAGACCGTCAAAGGCAAATTCAGCGAGATTGGTAACCCCGTCGTGGTCCGGATCCGCGTCCGGCAGACGGTCACTGGCGTTGGGGATGCTGGCGGAAAAACTGTCAATCCAAGTCTGATAGGGCGAAGCCGTGCTGGTCGCCGCAGTCCAATTCAGCACCACATCCTCCTTGTTGCTCGCATCGGCCACGCGGGCCACGCTGAACGTCCCAGCCGTGTTGGTGTAGCTGCCGCCGGCGATGGTGCCAAGGGTCGGCAGGTCGGTGCCGCCTGTGCCGCTGAGCCCACTAAGCAAATCGACCAGCGTCCAGGATTGGTTGGATTTCCAGAATGTGTTGGTGAAATTGACAGCCCCTATGAAGCTCAGGTCGATGGTGGCACCCGGAGTGATGGCAAATGTGCCGCCGGACACATTGAGGGCGTCGAAGGTGGTGCCTCGACCGGTCGTTAGATTATCAGCGAGCTGCCACTGGAGATGGGAAGTGGCGGCCAGCGTCAGACTGTTAGAAAACGTCTGCATGCCGATGCTGCTGCCCCCTGGGGCCTCGATGCCTTGAAGGGTGGTAGAGCCACCAATGCTGCCACCGCCCGACAAGGTGGCCCCGGCCTGAACAGTGACGTTACCGCCGGCAAGGCTGCCGGCCGATCCGATGGCCAGCGTGCCACCGGTGACGGTGGTGGTGCCGGTGTATGTGTTGGCGGCGTTGAGGGTCAGCAGGCCAGCCCCACCTTTAGTTAGATTCATACCACTGCCGCTGACGACCCCGGAAAAGGTCAGGCTATCGGTCAGACTGGTGGGTGTGATGGTTGCACTGCTTGCCAGGATGAGTGGGGCGCTGATTGTGTGGGTGCCAGCGGCGGTGATGGTGGGAGCGGTGCCGGCCAAGGTGATACCGGTGCTGCCACTGCCTTGGGCAATAGTATAACTGCCGGTGTTATTGAAAGTCAGCGCATTGAGACTGGGGGCGCTACCATCGAGAGTGACGGTCTGACTGCCGGCGGTGTTGCCAAAGGTGGCGCGGTCCACACCGGAGAAGCCTGTGGCTAGGCCCGGTGCCGCGTGGACGCTGGCGGCTTGGGTATCCGTCCAACCGGCAGAGTTGTTCCAAGAACCACCGGATGCGCCACTCCAGGCCATAAGACCGGAGTAAACGGTACCGGTCAGGGTAAGCGTCTGGGTACCGATGGCGGTTGTGCCGTAGCCGCTGGTGCCGGTGCCGTCCGAGTTGAGCGAGACGGTGGCCGTGCCGCTCTTACTGCCGACGGTGGAAACATTGACGTTGGCCAGCAGGCTGGTGTTGTTAGTCGATTGGGCCGCCAACTGGCTGACCGAGCCACTGACCACCACATCGCCGGTGGCCGAACCGATAGTGGCACTGAGTTTTTCACTGAATCCATCGTTGGCGGCGGTGTTGGTGACACTCAACGCCGTGCCGCTGCTGGTCGCCCCCAAATGGAAGGTACCCAAATTCAGCGGGGTGGTGAGCGTGTTGGCCGTCGCCAGACGGAACAGCGAGAGATCCACGGAACTGGCACTCGCGCCAGCATAGACCACCTTTTCATGCAAGGTCGCGCTGAGCGGGTTGGTGACGCTGGCGAAGGTGCCGCTGAGATTGCCGGTGAAGGTGATCAGGCGGTATGCCCCGGCCGCAGCTGCACCTTGGCTGTTAGCTCCGGCATTATCACTGAGGGCGAGCGTCCCACCTGTGAGCGTGAGATTGCCGGTGACCACAGAGCGGTCGGAGAGACCCGAGGCGGCGGTGGCATTGGGGGTCCCGAGTTGCGCAGCATAACCGCCGGCGATTGTCAGGCCGTTGCCAAAGCTGAGAGTGCCGATGGAATTGGTGCCCGGTGAAAGCGTGTTGCCGACAGGGACTGTGAGCAACTGGGTGAGGGTACCGGTGCCGCCCAAGGTACCGCCGGTGCCGCCGAAGGTGATGGCGGGTACCAAAGCGGTGGCGGAGTTCTCAATCAACGTGCCACCCTGAATCGTAAGCCCGCTGGAGGCGTTGATCGATCCGGAGGAAGCAATCGTCAAGTTTCCAGCGCTGAGCGTGGTGGCGCCGGTGTATGTGTTGGCGGCGCTGAGAGTGAGCAGGCCGGCTCCACTCTTAGTTAGATTCATGCCACTGCCGCTGATGACCCCGGAAATTGTCAGGCTGTCGGTCAGGTTGGTGGGTGTGATCGTCGCACTGCTGGCCAGGATGAGTGGCGCGCTGATCGTGTGAGTGCCGGCCACCGTGACGGTGGGCGCGGTGCCCGCCAGAGTGATGCCTGTGCTGCCACTGCCTTGGGCTAGGGTATAACTGCCGGTGTTGTTGAAGATCAGCGCATTGAGGCTGGGGGCAGCACCGTCGAGAGTGACGGTCTGACTGCCGGCGGTGTTGCCAAAGGTGGCGCTATCCACACCGATGAAGCCCGCATCCAATCCGGGTGCCGCATGGATACTGGCGGCTTGGGAGTCCGTC
>JBAXCM010000064.1:0-13847 GCA_037141475.1 Verrucomicrobiota bacterium
GCCGGCAGCCGAATTCTGGCAATAAGTCCCGGGTTGGAGCCACTCGCTCGGATTCTAGCCGATGAAATCCGCCTCAAAACCGGTCTAGCGCTGGCTACCGGCAGCGGGCAACCCGGCCCCGGCGACATTGGCATGGCCATCGATCCTTCACTCAAGGAGGAGACACACCGCCTGCTCGTCAGCGACAAGGCTCTGCTACAAGGCGGTAATTACGTCGGCGCAGGCATGGCAAGCGTCTCCCTGTTGCAGGCGATTCGGATCGACAATGACCAACCGTCGCTGCCCAAGATGACCGTCAACGACCAACCCGCAATGAAGTACACCGGCATGATGCTCGACATTGCTCGCCAAACGAATTCAATCGATACCTTGAAGCAATGCGTCGTGCTGGCCCGCCTCTACAAAATGAAGTTTTTCCATCTGCACATGACAGACGACCAGATATTCACGTTCCCCTCGACGAAATACGCGGCGAAGTTGCCGGGCACCTATACGCTGGCAGAGCTCAAGGACTTGGTAAAGTTCGCCGACGAGCGCGGCGTGACCATCATCCCTGAGTTCGAGATCCCCGGCCACACCAGCCAACTCGCCAAGGCATTTCCTGACGTCTTCGGCGATACCCAAGGCTGCGTGATCAACTTCCTAACACCCGGCGCGCTGCCCATCCTCACCGACCTCGTCAACGAAATGTGTGAGGTTTTTCGCTCAACCCCCTATTTTCACATGGGCTCCGACGAATGCAACTGGGGCTTGTTCGAGACCTGGCCAAATGTGGTCGCCGACCGCCAAGCCACCAAGCGAGGCACCGCCGAACAGCATGGCTGGCTGATCAACGAAATCAACAAGGTGGTCAAAAAACACGGCAAATCCCTCATCGTTTGGGAAGGATTTTTCGGCACCGACGCTCTCGTCGATAAAGACGTCACCGTGATGGAGTGGGATGGCCGGTTTTTCCCGCCCCACGAAGTGGCTGCCGCCGGTTACAAAATGATCAACGTGCCGTGGGTGCCCAGCATCGGTGCCACCGCCCAGGAAAATTACGACTGGAACCCATGGCTCATCGGGTCCCAGGACCGCACACCCGACCAATTCAAGCGCGGCACGCCCGAAGCCGAATTAATCATCGGCGGCCAGATGGTATTGTGGGAATGCGGCGGCGACCGGGCCCTCCCACAATTGCGTGCCACCGCCATCCCCCGTCATGAACGCATCCACAGCCCGGATGCCAACAAATCCTACCAGGACTTTGACCAACGCTTCCAAGCCACCGATCATCTCCTCGACCTGCTGGTGCACAAATTTTCCGTAAAGGCCGACGGGCTAACGAGCTTCGGCGACAGCGTCTTCGACAAATCACTGGTGTTGACCCTCTCCCCTTCGCCCGCCTTCAAAAATGCCCTCATCCACTTCACCCGCGATGGAAAAACCCCGGACGCCACCTCGCCGACCTGCACCGCACCACTGACCCTAACGGAAACCACCCAACTCAACGCGCAGGCATTCGACGCCGATGGCAAGCCGCTGGGCTTCCCGCGCCTAACCAAGTATTCTTTCCGCCCGCTGGCCGGGACCATCAAGGGACTGCTGCCTCCGGAGCGCTTCCATCAAAACCGATATGCCGATCCGGTGAGCATCACGCTGCATTCCACCGTGGCCGGTGAAATCCGTTACACCACCGATGGCAGTGAAGTGAGCGCCGCCAAATCCCAACTCTACAGCGCGCCCATCACGCTCGAAAAGAAGACCCTCAGCTTGCGCGCCGCTGTGTTTGCCAACGGCAAAAAGCAGGGCGACGAATGGCACGAGGACCTCGTCTGGCTCAATCATGAAAAAAACCTCACCACCGGCAAAAATGCCGCCACCGGCGCCGGCCTGCCTAACGACACTCCGATTCCTGCCGCCGACTTCATGCCTGGCAACCTCGCCCTCGACGGCTTCGCCGACAAGGACAACCACTGGAGCATCAACCCATCCCCCGCCTGGCTGGCCGTGGATCTCGAATCCGTCACCCACATCGGCCAAATCCACCTCTACACTTGGTGGGGCGACGACCGCAGCTATCAATACGTCATCGACGTCTCGGCCGACGGCAGCAAATGGCAGCGCGTGGTGGACGCCTCGGCCAATACCACCAAGACCACCGACCAAGGCTACCGCCACACGTTCGCACCAACACCAGCGCGGTACATCCGCGTGACCATGCTGAAAAACACCGCCAATAGCGCCATCCACATCTGCGAACTCCGCGCCTATCAAGCCAAATAGTTAGAAACGCCACAAAAACTAACCACGGAAGTGCGAGCTTCTGTGGTTTGGGCGCCCCGGTCCGCGCGATCATTTGGATTGTGGCGGCACACCTAACTGATATAGGCGAGAGGTGCGCAGAGTGCCATCAGATTGGCTGCTGGGGTGGCGCTGGGGATTTCGCAACCGGCGTTGACGATGAACGGGTTTCCAACCTCCTGATAGCAGCGTTCGAGTTTGAGTCGAATCGAATCCGGACTTCCACGCAGAATGTCCGCGACTGGATCGAGGTTGCCACCGATGGCGATGCGCGGGCCAAGCGCCTGCCGAACCTGGGTGAGATCGACCATGTGGTCCACGTCGATCACGTCGAGGTTGAGGGCGGCGAGACCGGGTAACAGATGGGTGATATTTCCGCAAATGTGCATGCGGACTTTTGCCCCAACTGCTTTGATGCCACGCACCAACCGTTGCTCACGTGGCAAGATCAGTCGTTCGTAAATTGCGGGTGACACCTGGCTGGCAACGGCGTCGCCGATCCCGATGGTGTCAGCGCCAGCGGCAACCTGCATACGCGCAAAATCCAGAGCGACATCCACGCAAAGATCCATCAAGCCGCCGACTTACCCTTCATCATCGAGCAAATCCAGAAAAAAGTTATCGAGTCGCCGCAGGTCGGCGGCTTGAGCTGCGGGTCCTTCGACCCAGCCCATGATGGAATACTCGCCGCCGACGCGTGTCTGATAGAGGCGCACCGCCTCGATGCGATCGCGCATTCGAACTGCTACCAGAGGGTCCGGGCGAGGGAGGCGGGAAAAATCCGGATCATCCTGCAGCGGGTGCTTTTCACAATAGGGCACCATATCTCGCTGATAGATAATAGTTGCCCCGAAGCCCTGGGTTTCTCGATAGGGATCGGAGATGGTGTTCATTTGGTCGATGCCAAATTCATCTGCACAAACGATATTGGCTTGAGCCAGCACCCGGTAGTCGGAGGCGAAGGCGGCGTAGTTGCTGCCGATGCGTTCGGCGGCGAACTGCATTAAAATGGGCAGCCTAGCGAGATGATCGACGGGGCTGCCTGCGAGAGTTGCGAGATAGCGTTGGAGCGGAGTCATGGGCAGTTTTCTCCTATCACTTCGGAGCCATCGGCAAGAGCAATTCGGCGGGAACCTTCCCCGAGGGCGGCCGCTGGAATGCCTTGCCATACTCGGTGAAACCCGCTGAGAACCCGCCATGCGACAAGAAGAACTGACCATTCTCGACGCCCATGAACCGATCTAACCTGTCTGACTTGCCGGTTTCATCGTGACTGAAGCTCGCGTCGCAAACCTCGATCCATTGGTCAGCTGAGTTGCGGAACCACTGGCCGCTGAAGAGAGCCTTGCGGCGCAAGTGGCCGTTGCTGCCGCCGAAGTTTTCGCTGAAGCTATATAAGTCACGCAAATAGCCGCCGTCCTTGGGTGCCCGCCAACTCGAGATCAGCAACCACTGCCGCTGTTCCGGATGAAAAAAGTATCCTGAATATACGGTATGAGTTGGATCCTCAGGCTTGGCCGTCACCACAAAGCGCTGCTTCTCACCAGTCTTCCACGGGTAAACCAAATGGCTGTGGCCGCCGGTGCCTTCGCCACCAAAGCCATCAGCCACGACGCCCTCGCCTTTGGCCACCAGTTGAACGCAATCCGCCGCCTTCACTTTGCGTCGATCGTTAGCCTCATTGCCGCTGTCCCAGACGCTGAAGATGATACGTCGCTCGCTCGGGCTATTGACCTGCATGCCGAAGTACCCGCGATGCCAGCCGCAGGCCATATAATAGGTCCACAAGGGATCGTCCACACCTGTCACCTCGCAATAGAAGGCGGTGGCTTTCACATCTTTCGGCAATGGGTAGGTGAGATGAACCGAGGCGGCATTGCGGCGGGCTTTGAGATTGAAGTGCGCTTGGCGGGTTGCCGGACCGGCTAGTACCAGCGCTTCAATTTGTCCGGCCGACTGGCCTTTGAGATTGAGCGACTCGAGGGAAAATGTCTGATAGCCTGCCGCTGCAATATCAAATGATCCGAAGTCCACGCTCACGGTATGACTCCCCTGCCCTTTTGCGACGACCTCGTTAGACCCGCTGCCAACCCTCAGCCGCAAGCGAGACGTCGCTCCATCAGGCAGCTTCAACTCAACCGAACAAGTGATTTTTCCCGGAGTTTTAATTTCCCCGAACCACAGGACTTTGAGAGCTGGATCCTGCCAGTCATGAATCCCAGAGTTATCGACGCTGGCCCCCTCGGGATTTGGATCCAGATAGGCGCAAAAGGCTGGCACTCGCAGTCCGGTGTCAGAGGCGGGTTTTGCCACCTCGGCCAACCCGGCACCCGAAGCCAGCAGGAGCACCCAACAGACGGATAGGCTCAATTTGCCAGATATACTTTCGATGGAATTTTTCATAAAATTGCGTGGGATTGGCCCAGCAGGAGTCAGTGATTGGCTGGGTAACGGGAACCTTCCACCTTGAGAAAGTTAAGGAATACCGGCGCGAGAATGATTCCAGGGATGCCCATGAGCCGTTCGCCCACAATGAGAGCGATCAATGTTAGCCACATGGGATGGCGGATGCGGGAACCGATGATCTTGCTGTTGAGGAAATACTCGAGTTTGTGAATGATGAGCAAAAAGACCAAGGCCCAGAGTGCCATCTCGGGAGATAAGGTGAAGGCGATACCCACGATGAGGGTGTTGCTCAAGAGGTTTCCGATAATGGGCAACAAGCCGCAAATGAATGTGAGCGGAATGACCACACCCGCATAAGGAAGATGGAAGACCAATACAAAAACTGAAGTGGCAGTGGTGTTGATGGCCGAAATGATCATCTGTGCCCCCATCACCGTCTCAAAACATTGATAAAACGCGCGGAAGCGGCTCAAGATCAGTGAGTGATATTGGGAATAAAGAGTCTCCTCGTCATCCCGCACGCCTTCCGGTTCCCGATGGACGAAAATGCCGATGGCCACAACCACCCCCACCACCAAAATAACAAACTCCTTGGTGGCGATCCTCGCAAAGTTTCCCACCACCCCTTTGGCCTCGCCCAAGGCCTTCAACACCACGTCCTTGAGGCTCTCCTCGTCATCAAATGGCAAACCAATCCCATGAGAGCTGGCGTATCGCACCAACCCAGGTATGGATTTCGAGGCGATCTTGGGCAAAGCCTCAAATGTCTCCCGGAGAAAATAGGCGAAGCTGCTGAAAAAAACACACACGGCGAACAGGAATATTGCCACCGCCAGCCATTTTCTGCGGCAAAACATCAGCTTATTCAGGACAAAATACGCGAACGATGCCGTGATCAACAGAGTCGCCATAGAAAGCCAACCCGCCAACACCAGCACTGCGACAAAGACGGCGTATGAGACGACGACAGGTTTGGAGGGGCTTGGGCTCATGGCGGCGTTTTTGTTATTCCATATCAACCCAAAACACCAGCGCGAAAATGCGCAGCCAATGCGGCGTCGCACTTCGCTTGACAGACGCAGTCCATGCTTGCGCGGTCAAAGAACATGGCGGATCATCAAGCATGCGGCATCCTCAAAGCGTGGCAATCGTAGGTGTAAGTGGCTTTGTGGGGCACGGACTGCCCGGCTTGTTAGCCTCCAACGGGGTTTCAGTCACAGGCGTGAGCCGCTCACGCCCCAGTGCCATTCCCGGCATCGATCACTGGCAAACACCAGCCACCGTCAATCTTGCCGGATACCACGCCGTAATCAATCTGGCCGGTGAGTCCGTCGCCCAGCGCTGGACCCCGGCAGCTCGCCGCCGCATGCTCGAAAGCCGGGTCAGTTTGACCAACAGCCTGGTGGCTGCCATCGGCCGCTTGTCAGCCGATGAACGGCCCAAGGTGTTAGTGAATGCTTCGGCAGTTGGCTATTATGGCAATGGCGGGGAGGCTGATCTCATTGAGTCATCAAGACCGGGGAACGGCTATCTAGCAGAGTTATGCGGCGCGTGGGAGGCCGCTGCGGCGCAAGCCGAGACGCATGGAGTGCGGGTGATTCGGCTGCGACTGGGGATTGTGTTAGGGCGGGGCGGGTTAGCGTATGAACGGCTGAGGCGGGTGTTCCGCATGGGGCTTGGCGGCCGCCTGGGCTCAGGCCTGCAATGGATGGCGTGGATTCATCTGGCCGACCTGCACACGGCCATCGTGCATGCGGTGTTCTCAGAATCCCTTCGCGGCGCAGTCAATGCCACCGCACCGCAACCAGAGCGCAACGCCACTTTTACCCGGTTGTTGGCAGCAGCCTTGCATCGACCGGCGCTGCTACCCGTTCCTGGATTTGCCCTTAAGCTCGCACTCGGCGGATTCGGCGGCGCTTTGCTAGACAGCCAGCGGGCCTTGCCACAGGCACTAATTTCGGATGGATTCCGCTTCAAATATCCGGAATTGGGGGTGGCCTTGCAGAACCTTGAGTCCACAAGCGGAACAAGTGGCGGCTGAGACAAGCGTTCATCGGGGGCGCTGCAGGGGCGATATTTTGATTGAGAAGTGCCGCGGAGGAGTGCAGCTTGGGGCATGAGCTACACGGAACGATTGGCACAACGGATCAAGAAGACAGGGTCGAGGCTTTGCGTGGGGTTGGATCCGCGGCCCGGGGATGGAGGGATTGAGTTTGTTGGCAACTTCCTGCGGCAGGTGGTGGAGGAAACCGCGCCATGGGCGGCCGCCTATAAGCCGAATATGGCGTACTTTGAAGCGATGGGGATTGAAGGCATCCGCTTGCTCGACGACTTGCTGGCCTGGATGCCAGGGGATCTGCCGGTCATCCTTGACGCCAAGCGCAGCGACATCGGCGAAACTCAGAAATACTATGCGCAGGGGTACTTCGGCCGCTGGAACGTCGATGCGGTCACTCTCAACCCGTTCCTCGGCTATGATTCTATCGAACCGTTTCTTGATTGGCCTGACAAGGGGATTTACCTGCTGGCAGTGACATCCAATCCCGGCTCGGCAGATTTTCAACGGCAAACATTGCTGGATGGGCGGGCCGTTTTCGAATTGGTCACGGCTCTGGGAGAACGTGCCAAAGCCGAGGGCCGTGCGACGGACGTCGGCTATGTCGTAGGTTTGACCAACGCGACCGGCGTATTGGACCGGATACCAGACGCACCGTTGCTGGTGCCCGGTCTCGGTGCTCAAGGCGGAGATTTGGCTGCACTGGCGGCTGCCAAACGCCTTGCGCCGGACGTCATCAACGTGTCGCGCGGCATCCTTTACGCGGCGGATGATCGCGACTTTGGTTCGCGGGCGATGGATTGGGCGGAAAAAATCACCGCGGCTTATGCCCGCTAATGGTGGAAAATTTCATGGCGAAAATCCCCGATGCCCTTAGTGTCCCTCACCCATGAAGGATATCGGCAATCAACCCGCAAATTGGACGCCCACGCGCCAAACGGGCCTGCTGCCGCGCAAAGGCTGGCCCAAACGCAATTTGCACTTCTTCCGCCACCGGGTCGTCCCCGGAATGTTCCAACAAGCTCAAGGCGAAGTCCTCGAGCCAGTCCTCGAAGCTCCCCAAGACGACCGCGTCCGCATCACTTGGATCGGCCACGCCTCGTTTTTCCTCCAATTCGCTGGTTACTCAGTCATCGTCGATCCCAATTGGGCGAACTGGCATGGCCCGGTCAAACGCCAACGCCGGCCAGGCCTGCGTCTCAGCGACGTGCCGGAGGTGGATTTGGTGCTGGTGACCCACGCGCATTTCGACCATCTGCACAAGCCGAGTCTCAGGATTTTGCAGGCACGGGAAGGCATTGTGGTGCCACATGGCAGCGCCAAACTGGTCAAACGCCTCGGCTTTCCGGCCATCCATGAAATGTCCGTGTGGGACTCGCTGCACTTCGACCAACTCGAAGTGATCCATACCCCGAGTCATCACTGGGGTGCTCGGTTTTTGCACGATATCCACCGAAACTACGGCGGCTACATCGTGCGGACCGGCGGCAAAAGCGTGTTCCACTGCGGCGATAGCGCGTATTTCGATGGCTTTACCGAAATCGGCCGGCGCCACCAAATCGATGTCGCCCTCATGCCCATTGGTGCGTACGAGGCCCCCAGCGGCCGCAACGTCCACATGAACCCGGAGGAAGCCGTGCGTGCCTTCGCCGATCTCGGCGCCAAGGTGCTCATCCCCATGCACTATGCCACATTTGTGTTAGGAAATGAGCCGCTCAACGAACCGCTAGAACGCCTGCTGACAGAGGCCGATCGCCTGGGCATCAGCGAGCAGGTCCTCATTCCCGAGGAAGGCGTTGGAATCGAGTGGTGAAATCCATAGCCAAGAATCACTTCAACCCGCAAACATCCCCCAATCCCATGAATCCTCGAATTGTACTTTCCTTGTTATTGTTGCTGCCTACACTCGCGTCCTGCGAACCCAAAAATGCCATGTCCTCAGACGCCAAAGCCCCCGCCAAGACACCTCCCGTCCCTGAAGGCGCAGAGACCGCCACGCTTGGTGGCGGATGCTTCTGGTGCATTGAGGCCGCCTACCGTCAACTCGACGGGGTGTTTTCTGCTACCTCCGGCTACATGGGCGGGACGCTGAAAAATCCCACCTACGAACAGGTGTGCGACAAGACCACCGGCCACGCCGAAGTGGTGCAAGTGGTCTTCGATCCCAAAAAAATCTCTTACGAACGCGTCCTCGCCTGGTTCTGGGATTTGCATGATCCAACGTCCCTCAACCGCCAGGGCAACGACGAAGGGCCTCAATACCGCTCAGTGATTTTTTTCCACTCGGATGCCCAGCGCAAGACTGCCGAAGCATCAAAAACGGCACTCGGCAAAACCCTCGAAAAGCCCGTCGTCACTCAAATCACCAAGGCCACCGACTTCTATCCGGCCGAAAATTACCACCAAAACTATTACTTCGAGAATAAGTCGAAAAACGGCTATTGCCAATTTGTCATCGAGCCCAAGCTCAAGAAACTTGGGCTGAAGGTGGATAAATAGGAACCGGCATTTCCCAATCACTTTCCAGCTTCGCCCCCCATCCCATGTTCGGCACCCAACTTATTGACGACTACGCACGCCAGATTGCAGACGAAAAACAGGCCTCGGTGCTCAACGGATCCGCGTCAGGCACGGAGAAGCGTTACCAAATTCTGCATCAGGACTATGCCCAGCCTGATGCGCTGCGGCGCTTGGCGGGTTCCATCAAGGATCACACGCTCCACCACCTTGGTGACTATTTGACCCAAGCCGAAAACTCGCTGACCCAACGCGGTGTGCACGTCCACTTCGCCGAAACCGACGAAGACGCCCGTCAGACGATCCTCTCCATCCTGCAGCAGCATCAAGTAAGCCGCCTGACGAAATCCAAGTCGATGGCCGCCGAGGAAATCCACCTCAATCCCTTCCTCATCGATAACGGTGTGGAGTGCCTGGAAAGCGACCTCGGCGAATTCATCATCCAACTCGACGACGATATTCCCTCTCACATCGTCAAGCCCATCATCCACAAGAACCGCCGCGGCATCGCCAACTCGTTCCTGCGCGAAGGGGTGGCGGAGGACTACAACGATGACCCCCAAACCATCACCCGCCGCGCCCGGGTCTTCCTGCGAAAAAAGTACATGGACGCACAGGCTTGCATCACCGGCGCCAACTTCCTCTGCGCGGATAGCGGCCGCCTCGTCATCGTCACCAACGAAGGCAACTCACGCTTCGGCATGGCTCCTGCCCCACTCCATATCGCTCTGGTCGGTATCGAAAAACTCATTCCTGGCGAAGCCGACCTCGCAGTATTTCTAAATCTGTTAGGCCGTTCCGCCACCGGTCAGCAGCTCACCGTTTACACGGAATTCATCAACGGCCCGCGCTCAGCCAACCAACCCGACGGCCCGGAGCACATGCATGTGGTGTTCTTGGACAACGGCCGCAGCAACGTGCTCGCCTCTAACTGCCGGGAAATTCTCCGCTGCATCCGCTGCGGTGCCTGCCAGAACGTGTGCCCGATCTATCGTCAAGCGTCCGGCCATGCCTATCGCTCACCCTACGGCGGGCCGATTGGGGCTGTGCTCTCGCCCTTGCTCTTCGGGGATCGTTTCCCGGAATTCGCGGACCTGCCCAAAGCCTCAACCCTCTGCGGTGCCTGCAACGAGGTCTGCCCGGTGAACATCCCTATCCCCGACCTCCTCCTCCGCCTGCGCGACAAAGCAAAGCGTGAGGCCATCCCTTCGCCCGCCGCCATCCCAATGGCTCCTTTCGCCTTGCTCGCCACCTCTCCCAACCTCTGGCGTAGCGCCATGTCCATGTCCAAGGCCATGAACCATCTGCCGCTGGACGTCGCCCCTATCAAACCCCTCCAAGACTGGCTCGGCCAACGGACCCTCCCCCCATCAAAAGGCGGCGACTTCCGCAAATGGATGAAGACAAGACGCAAGCCCCAACCCTAAATCTCTTCCCCCATGTCCCGCGCAGCCATCTTTAAGAAAATTTCCGCCGCCACCGCCGCGTTGAAAACCAAGGCCCCACGTCCAGACTATGACTCGGCCATCACCCATTCATCCCCCAAACTGGCCGGCTCTAACGTGTTGGAAATTTTTTCCAGAAACCTCGCCGACGTCAATGGTCGCACCTTGCTCTCGGTGGCCGAATTGGCAGACTTCCTAACAAAAAATGGACAGCTCCACGGATATTGCGATCCGGTCCTTTACGAGCGCATCGGAGCCCCGCTTGCCGCCGCCGGCCTTACGGTGGAGACAACCTACGATCGGGCCCGTTACGATGACTATCAATTCGGCATTACCCGGGCCAGCGGGGCCATCGCCGAGTCCGGCACACTCATTCTTGATGACGACCACACATCGCGGCGACTGGCAGCGCTCTCGCCGTGGGTTCATGTGGCGGTGCTGGATCCCGCCTCGATCCACCGCACAATCAGCGATGCGCTGGCCGCGCTGGGTTCTTCACCTAACATCATCTGGGTTACCGGGCCGTCCAAGACAGCAGACGTGGAAGGCATCCTGATCGAAGGAGTGCATGGCCCCGGCGAACAAATTGCCCTGGTCCTCTAAAGCCGCAGACTCTCATATATCATATCGACGAGTTCAGAGGAATTGCGAAGATCGATCTCGGCTTCAAAACTCAGTGTTCTGAGCATTCCCTCCTGACTTGGACCCCTGACTTCGACCTTGACGCGACCGGCATCTTGGATAAGGTGCGGGAGGTCCCCGCGCCAACAAAGCCAAAAATCCCATATTCTCTTCCACCTGCGCACATCTGCGCAAGAGACATTCTTGAGAATTCATGCTCCTTATTTATTAAATCCATGGTAATAAACACCAGCGCCCACACCTCCGTAAGACTCGTTAGATCCATCCATCCGCTCTCCCCTGGCGCTGGCAACCTCTGGCTCGGCCTGAGCCTGGCTCTGAGCCTGCCAGCGCTGCAGGCAGCTGTGGACTTCAACGGTGAGGTGCGTCCATTACTCTCGGACCGCTGTTTTGCGTGCCACGGGCCGGATAGTGCGAAGCGCGAGGCTGGGCTGCGCCTCGACACATTGGAGGGGGCCACAGCCACCTTGAAGAGCGGCAAGCGGGCGATTGTTGCGGGCAAACCACAGGACAGCGAACTAGTGGCGCGGATCCACGAGGCCGACGCACACGAGCGGATGCCCCCGGCGAAACTCAACCGTCCGCTGACGGCCACGGAAAGTGAGACGCTCAAGCAATGGATTTCAGAAGGGGCGGTTTACGCGAAGCACTGGGCGTTTGTCGCGCCTCAAGCACATGCCGCGCCCTCCGTCAAAGACAGCGCGTGGCCCAAGGATGACCTGGATCGGTTCGTCCTCAGAAAACTCGAGGACCACCAACTCACGCCCAATCCTGAAGCGTCACGCAGCTCACTGCTTCGGCGGCTTTCCTTCGCACTCAACGGCCTGCCGCCAACCCCGGAACAACTCACCAGCTTTGCCAACGACGCCTCACCCGACGCCTACGAAAAGCAGGTTGATACGCTGCTCGCTTCGCCCCGATTTGGTGAGCGGATGGCGCAGGATTGGCTGGATGTAGCGCGCTTTGCAGACACCTTCGGCTATCAGTCCGACAAAGACTGTTTTGTCTGGCCTTGGCGCGACTGGGTGATCGGTGCCTACAACAACAACCTGCCTTACGACCAGTTTCTCACCTGGCAACTTGCCGGCGACCTGCTGCCCGGTGCCACCCAGGATCAGCGACTTGCCACCACCTTCAACCGCCTCCACCGCCAGACCGAAGAGGGCGGCTCGATCGAACCGGAATTTCACCAGGAATATATCTCTGACCGCGTCCACACCGTCGGCACCGCCTTTCTAGGCCTCACCATGGAGTGCTGCAAATGCCACGACCACAAATACGACCCTCTCCCACAAAGCGATTACTACAGCCTGTGCGCTATGTTCGGGCAAATTGATGAATGCGGACTAACGCCTTACTCGATCGGTACCAGCGCTCCCGAGCCATCGATGCATCTGCTCAACGCCGCGCAGCAGGCCGAGTTAGAAAAGCGCCGTGCAGCGCTGGACGCCGCGCTGGACGCCCGCAAAATCGTGCTGGCCAGCCGCGACGAGGCGTTCGCTCAATGGCTGGCCACCACCCCGGCAATCACCCCGCCCGATGCGTCGGATCACTTCGCCCTCGATGCGCTGGTGGACGGGAAATTTCCTAATAAGATCGCGAATGCCGCACCAGCCAGCGTGTCCGGTGGGCAGCTGGTGGCGGTGGCGGGTGCGGTCGGCGGAGCGATGCAGTTTGATGGCGACACGCTGCTGCAACTCGACGGGGTAAAAGGTCTCACACGGCATCAGCCACTGAGCATTTCGGCCTGGGTGTTTTCGCCGGAAAAAAAACCTCGAGCCGTCATATTGCACAGTGGCCCGGGCCTATTTTCGCAAATGGCCGACGCCGCAGGCTTCGAGCTGCTGCTGGAAAATGGCAAGCTGCGCTGGAGCTGCATCCACCTCTGGCCCGGCTGTGCCGCCTCGGTGGAAACCCATGAGGATTTTCCAGTGGCTGCCTGGGTCCACCTAACCGTCACCTACGATGGCTCATCCTCCGCAGCAGGCCTTAAAATCTACTACGATGGCAAACTGGCCGACGCAGCCGAGATTCATGATAGCCTCGACAAGAATATCAGCACCGAAATCGTGCGCGTCGGGGCCAGACCCCGCGATGACCGAGGCTTCGCCGAGGGCCGCATCGGCGACCTGAAAATTTTCCGTTCGGCCCTGACGCCGCTGGAAGTGTCCGACCTGCACGCGCCGGTGATGGCTGCCACCCTGCAGGCCGCCAAAGCCGGTGACTCCACCGCCATTGCCAGCCTGCGGGTCCACTACCTCAGCCGGGTGGACGCCGAGTTGGCCAAGGCAAACGATGCCGTCATCGCCGCCCGAAAAAGCCTGCAGGACGACTTCGAAGCCCAACTGCCGTTAATCATGGTCATGAAAGACTCCCCCCACAAAAGGACCTTCCACGTGCTCACTCGAGGCGATTATGCCTCGCCCGACCTCAAGCGCCCGGTCGATCCGTCGCCGCCAACCGCCGTCATGCCCTTCCCTGCCGACGCACCTAGGAAC
>JBAXCM010000065.1:0-13800 GCA_037141475.1 Verrucomicrobiota bacterium
CTCCGCTACGATGTCTTTGAGGGTCGGCAGACCCACATCGGCTGACACGTACTTTTGTAGGTCAAGCTTCTTGCGAAGATCCTCTTTTTCTAGCAAATCCTGGACGCTGCACCCGAGGTCGGCACTCATTTGTTCGACCAGCGGATAACGCTCAGGATGGACAGCCGATGAATCTAGCGGATAGGCAGCGCCACGGATGCGCAGGAAGCCTGCGGCCTGTTCGAAGGCCTTGTCGCCTAGGCGCGGGACTTTTTTGAGTTGGGCGCGGGAGGTGAAAGCGCCGTGTTCGTTGCGCCAAGCGACGATGTTTTCGGCGAGGCTGGCATTGAGCCCGGAAACATAGGAGAGGAGTTGTTTGGAGGCGGTATTGACTTCCACGCCCACCGCGTTGACGCAGGATTCCACGGTGTCGTCGAGCGAGGTTTTGAGGGCGCGCTGATCGACGTCGTGTTGATATTGGCCGACTCCGATGACCTTGGGGTCGAGCTTGACGAGTTCGGCCAGCGGGTCCATCAGGCGGCGGCCGATGCTCACCGCGCCGCGAACGGTGACGTCTTCGTTAGGGAATTCCTCGCGGGCGACGTCGGAGGCGGAATAAATCGAGGCACCGCTTTCGTTGACCATCACCAGCGGGATGGAGGAAGGGAGTTGGAGTTTTTTGATGAAGGCTTCGGTCTCCCGCGATCCAGTGCCGTTGCCGATGGCGATGGCTTCGATTTGGAATTTTTTGAGTAAGGTGGTGACCTCGACGGCTGCCTCGTAGAGTTGGTTGTTAGATCCGGCGGTGGCGTAGAGGACGGTGTGGTGGAGGAGTTTGCCGGAGCGGTCCAGGACGACGGTCTTGCAGCCGGTGCGGAAGCCGGGGTCGATGGCGAGCAGGCGTTTTTCGCCGAGCGGGGAGGCCAGCAGCAATTCGCGCAGGTTGTCGGTGAAGACACTGATGGCGGTGACGTCGGCACGTTTTTTTGCGAGCAGACGGGCCTCGGTTTCCATGGATGGCATCAGCAGACGCTTGCAACCGTCTTCAACGGCTTGGGCGACGTGCTGGCTGGCAGGGCCGGAGGATGTGACCCAATCGGGGATGGCCTGCGGGGTCACTCGTTCCAAGGGCACCTCGACGCGCATCAGCAGGAACCCTTCCTTTTCGCCGCGGCGAATGGCGAGCATGCGGTGGGAAGGAATCGTTTTGAACGACTCGGTCCACTCGAAGTAGTCGCGGAATTTCTGGGCATCAGGTTCCTCCTCCTTGCCATACATGATTTTGGACGAGACCGAGGCCTCTTCTTCATAGATTTTGCGGACGCGCCCCCGCAGCGTGGCATCATCGGCGACGCGCTCTGCGAGAATGTCGCGTGCGCCGGCTAGGGCGTCGGCGGCAGTAGGCACTTCCTTTTCCGGATCGATGAACTTGGTGGCCTCGTCGGCGGGGTCGGCGGTCTGGTTTTCGAGCAACCAATCGGCGAGCGGGGTGAGCCCGCGTTCGATGGCCTTGGTGGCCCGGGTTTGGCGTTTGGGGCGGAACGGGGCGAAAATGTCCTCCAGCACAGTGAGGGAGATGGCGGCCTCGAGTTTTTTCTTGAGTTCGGGGGTGAGCAGCGAGCGTTCCTCGAGGGATTTGAGGATGGCGGAGCGGCGGGTGTCGAGTTCCGCGAGTTGGAGCATGCGGTCGCGGATAGTGGTGATTTGCACCTCGTCGAGTGACCCGGTTTGCTCCTTGCGGTAGCGTGAGAGGAACGGCACGGTGGCTCCTTCTGCCAAGAGTTTGGCGGTGGTGGTGACGGATGAAAGGGCGATACCGGTTTCGCGGGCAATAGCTTCAAGATGGTGGATCATAGGGGAAATGTCGGAGAAAGAAATTTTTAGGTTATGAATTTTGGATGATTTTGGAAAGGCAAAATCACCATCGCTGATGTCACGGAATGTGCGGATGGTGCATGAGTTAGGGATATGGCATACACCTCTTGGAGGTATCCTAAATATGATAGGTTGTGATCATTAAATCCAAGCAGTCCATGGTGAAAAAATCGGTTCGGCAACCCCTTGTATGTGCCAATTTAACGCCACTAACCGGCGCGAGCGGGTGTCGCAAGGCAAGCCACCTTGGAAAATCGGCAATTCACACAGAAGCACCGAACGGCCGCAGGGGATTTCCGGGCATCGGAGCGTCGGCTCAACGATCGAGAATCGAGTTCCAATGGGCGACGTGATCCTTTTGAGACTCAAATAAGTCTGTGGGGTCGTCATGGATCGTGATTGACGTGATCTTGTCACCCACACCGTTGAACTTGCAACCCCGCTCGCCGGTGTTGGTCTTGCCAGTTACCTTTTCCACCACGTCGAGGCCGTTAGTCACCTGCCCAAACACCGAGTGACGGTTATCCAGAAATGGCGTGGCCGCACTCGTGATGAAAAATTGTGAGCCATTCGTCCCCGGCCCGGCGTTGGCCATCGAAAACACCCCAGGCGAGCGATGTCGCAAGTCCGGATGAAATTCATCGGCAAATTTATAGCCCGGTCCTCCCCGGCCGGTTTCGGTTGGGTCGCCGCCTTGCAGCATGAAGCCCGCAATCACCCGGTGGAAGGCGACTCCATCGTAGTATCCGCGACGGGCGAGATTGAGGAAATTGGCGCAAGTGAGCGGGGCCTTCGAGGCATACAGAGTGGCCTCGATGTCTCCAGCGGTCGTGTGAAGGGTGATGCGAATGTCGGACATGCCCGGAGTGAAGCACGCCGCTCGGCCCATGGCAATGCCCGAGGGAAAAATTGCTCCTCTTGGTGAGGACGCGGGAAAGATCGTCGGGGGAAGTGAGGCATTTCGATTCCGCAGTGGGCTGGGGATTCACCCAAAGGGGTATCGAGCTTCGCTTGCCACTGCAGCCCATACCAATGCGGGTCAGGCGCGGATGATGGCGAGCGAGGTGACTCGCCCCGCAAATCCTGCCTTTCACTTGACTGATTCTGCTGGATTGGTGGCTTGGGCTTGTCAAATTGAGTTGATGTGCCTATTCGTCGTTGCGCGCCGCTTCCGGCTGCTCCGTTCGATTTCTAACCTGCCATGAATGCCATTATCGCCAGCCTCACCGCCATTTGGACCTCCTCGATTGGAAAAAAGCTCATAGTCGCTATCACCGGAGCCTTTCTGGTATTATTCCTCGCCGGCCATTTGGTGGGCAATTTGTTGGTGTTCGTTGGCCGCGAGGCATTTAACGACTACGCGTATTTCCTCCATCACATGGTCCACGGTGCGGGCATCTGGCTATTCCGCCTTGTCATGATCTCCGCCTTGGCGCTGCACGTGGCCGCCACCATCAGCCTGACCCTCCAAAACCGCGCCGCCCGCAAGCCCTACGAGTGCCAAGCAGTCATCCAAGCCACCCTGTCGTCACGCAACATGATCTGGTCAGGCCTGACCCTGCTGGCATTCTTTATCTATCACATGCTGCATTTCACCATCCGGATCGGCAACCAATACGACACGCTTCCACGCTACAAGGAAACCGTGATACTCAATGGCGAACCATCAATCCGCCACAACGCCTGGCTTATGGTCGTCGATGGCTTCAGCAACGGCTGGGTCACCTTGTTTTATGTGATTGCCATGACTCTGCTGTGCAGCCACTTGAGCCATGGTGTGGCCTCGATCTTCCAGACGCTCGGGCTGCGATTCAAGAAAAGCGAATGCCTGCTGCGCGCTGTATCGCTGGGCTACGCGTGGGTGATCTGGCTCGGCTTCATCTCCATTCCTCTCGCCATCCTTTTCGGCATCGTCAAGGCCTAATCCAATCCTCAATTCCCACTCCCCCACACTTATGATCCTCGACAGCAAAATCCCATCCGGTCCGCTTGAACAGAAATGGTCCAAGCATAAGATGGACTCGAAGCTCATCAATCCGGCCAATAAACGCAAATTCTCCGTCATCATCGTCGGCTCCGGCCTAGCCGGTGGTGCGGCGGCCGCCTCGCTCGCCGAAATGGGCTATCAGGTGAAATGCTTCTGCTATCAG
Organism: Verrucomicrobiota bacterium; assembly: GCA_037141475.1. Lineage (GTDB taxonomy): Bacteria > Verrucomicrobiota > Verrucomicrobiia > Verrucomicrobiales > Akkermansiaceae > Luteolibacter. The sequence continues at coordinate 4,005 of JBAXCM010000065.1, forward strand.
GACAGCCCGCGCCGCGCCCATTCCATAGCCGCTCAAGGCGGGATCAACGCCGCCAAGAACTATCAGAATGACGGCGACTCGGTGAGGCGATTGTTCTACGACACAATCAAGGGTGGCGATTTCCGGGCCCGTGAAGGCAATGTCTATCGGTTAGCGGAGGTCTCCAATGCGATCATCGATCAATGCGTGGCCCAAGGCGTGCCGTTTGCCCGCGAATACGGTGGGTTGCTCGACAACCGGTCGTTTGGCGGTGCGCAGGTGTCCCGTACGTTTTATGCACGCGGCCAAACCGGCCAACAGCTTCTCATCGGTTGCTATCAGGGGCTGGAAAAGGAGATCCACAAAGGCGGAGTGAAGATGTACCCGCGCAGCGAAATGTTGGATCTGGTGCTCGTCGATGGCCACGCCAAGGGCATCGTGGTGCGCGATCTGGCCACCGGCGCTATCACCAGCCATGCAGCCGACGCGGTGATTCTGGCCACCGGAGGCTACGGCAACGTGTTTTTCCTCTCCACCAATGCGATGGGCTGCAACGTCACCGCCGCCTGGCGGGCTGCCCGCCGCGGTGCGCTGTTTGCCAACCCATGCTACACCCAGATCCACCCGACGTGCATTCCGGTCAGCGGCGATTACCAGTCGAAGCTCACCCTCATGTCTGAATCACTGCGCAACGACGGACGCATCTGGGTGCCAAAATCCAAAGAGGTGGCCGACAAACTCCAGAAACGACAGATCAACCCGGCAGACGTCGCCGAGGATGACCGGGATTATTACCTTGAGCGCAAGTACCCGTCCTTCGGCAACCTCGCTCCCCGCGATATCTCGTCCCGTGCCGCCAAAGAAGCTTGCGACGATGGACGCGGCGTCGCTCCTACCGGCCTCGGCGTGTTCCTCGACTTCCGCGATGCCACCAAACGCCTCGGCGAAGGCACCATCCGCTCACGCTACGGAAATTTGTTCCAAATGTATGAGAAAATCACCGGCGAGGACCCATATAAATTGCCCATGATGATCTATCCAGCCGTCCACTACACCATGGGCGGCTTGTGGGTGGACTATAACCTCATGTCTAACATTCCAGGTCTGCACGTCCTCGGCGAAGCGAATTTCTCCGACCACGGATCCAACCGCCTCGGGGCCTCCGCGTTGATGCAGGGCCTGGCCGACGGGTATTTCGTTATACCGACGACTATCGCTAACTATTTGGTTAGCCAGAAGCCCGGCAGCATCAGCACCTCGATGCCCGAGTTCAAGCAAACCGAAGTCGAAGTGCGTGAGCGAACAACCAAACTGTTAGCTATCCAAGGCAAGCGCACCGTGGATTCCTTCCACCGCGAACTAGGCATGACCATGTGGAATCATTGCGGTATGGCCCGCTCCCGTGAAGGTCTAACCACAGCGCTGGATAAAATCCCCACCATCCGCGAGGAGTTCTGGAAAAACGTGCGCATCCCCGGTTCCGGCGAAAATGCCAATATGGAACTCGAAAAGGCCGGTCGCGTCGCCGACTTCCTTGAATTTGCCGAAATCATGTGCTGTGATGCCCGCGACCGCGAAGAATCCTGCGGCGGCCATTTCCGCCTCGAACACCAGTTCTTCGACAAAGACCCCGACGTGATCGCCGGCAACACCCAACCCGGTGAGGCCAAACGCGATGACTCGAATTTCTCCCACGTCTCCGCCTGGGAATACAAGGGCCCCGATGCCGCCCCAGTGCTGCACAAGGAACCCCTCAAATTCGAAGACGTCCACGTGTCGATCCGCAGCTACGCCTAAGTCTGAGCAAGCCTGCTGCCCCCCCCACCATGATAGAGGTTGGAACGGGGCTTTCCACCCTGCCCCCCGTCTGATCTAGACGGGCCTACTTCCCGCATCCGGGTCTCCAATCAGGTGCTTGCTCCATTGCGGCGATTGATGCATTCATTTTCTCAAACCTCTAACAGGCAGAAGAACCCGAGTTTCTTCATTCTCGGCCCACCTTGAGATCTCTGAGCCTTGAGAGAAAGGATCAGCCGCCGGCGGCGAGAGTGACCACTTCGAGACGGGAGCCGTCGGACACAGAGGTGAGGGGGTAGTCGCGGGGAAAGACGACGGCTTCGTTGAGTTCGACGACGACAGGTTTGCCGGCCAAGCCGAGGGAATCGAGAAGGGCGGCGAGGGAGAGCGGTGCAGCAAGCGGGTGTTGGCGACCGTTGAGGCGGATGGTGATGGGAGGTGCTATTTCCATTGGGTGAGTTGCTCGGGAAACGGGCATTGGTGGCAGTCCGAGAAATCCTCGAGACAGAAGTCATGATAGATTTGGAGCAGTGCCTGATGATGAGCGACGCGGCGCAACCACGGCTGAGCAAGGGCGACGGAGCCAAACAGACGGATGGCACAACGCCGGACTTTTTCATTGGGAGAGGAATGGCGCAATTTTTGGTAATCCTTGAAGGAAATGGCCTCCTCGTAAAGGGCGAGGGGGATGAGATGGTTGGCAAGCAATTCCAAGCCCTGGTTGCGGCCAAACAAAGCGAGCTTGTGGGCGGTGTGTGCAGAGGTGAGGGTATGCCGACGCGACCAAAACGGGTGCTCAAGGGATTGCAGGAAATCCAACAGCGGCTTGACCTGGAATGGCCGGGCCAGCGCAAGGCGGCGGTAGGCCGGCCAGGCGGCAAGAAGGGCCGCGAGAGCACCGATACGCCGGTGGGGATGGTTGGCGGGACGTTGGCCGTGAAGATGCCAAGGAATGGCCCGCTGCGGGGTCACCTCGAAATGGATGCGATGTTTCCACCAGGTTTCCCACAGGCCGCGCAAGTACTCGCGGGTGTCCGGCGGCGCTTGCTCGTGGAGGTTGGGGGCGAGGAAGCCAGCCGCACCAAACAGGATCGCCTCAGCAGCCGCCGCGTCGTTTTTGAGGACCGCCAGCGGCAATCGCTGGGCGAGGAGGCGCAGAGCTAGGGCATTACCGCCGTAGCCGAGCGTCTCGGCGGTGGACTGGAACAAAGCGGCATCACGGCCATGGGCGTCGGCGCTGCGCAACCAGCGGCGGGCCTTGGCGGATGCGCGAAAGCGAGCGGCCTCGTCGAACAAGTTGGTGAGGGCGCCGGCAGGGAGTTGTTTGAGGGGGTGGAGGCAGCGTCCGGGATGGGCGATGGCGACCTCACGCGGCGGGCGGTTAAGGGCATCGGCGAGTTGGAGGCCGGAAATGAGAACTTGCGGCACATCGCGATGCTCACAGGTGCGGGTGAAGGTTTTGCGGGCTTCGTCCTGAAAAATCACATGCAAGACGACGTCGCGGAACGCCGGATTGGCGGCGTGGCCGTGGGCTTCCCAAGCGGCGGCATCGGGGTCAATCTCCAAGGATCCGGTCTTGACCACTCCATCAATTTCCACGGCCGCCTGAAAGAAATCCGGGCCGGCTCCGCGGTTCCACTCGCCAAACTGGACGATGCGAACCGCCCGCCCGTCGGTGCTGCGAAAGTCCCTGCCAAAGGCACCGCCAAACCACAGCGCCTGCAATTCCAATTCGGCAGGCAAGGCAGCCAGCACGCGTTCCTCGAACGCCAGCGGCGGGTGCCAAATGGTTTCCATCAAAAACAGATAGGTCATAACTCAGCGGGCGCTCAGCGTTGATTCGATCTGGATGGGGTGACTTTCGCCGGGGTCTTGGAAGGAGGGGTCTTGGCCGGTGGCGGATCCACAGGCGGAGTGGCAGCCGGGACCGCGGGGGGTGGCGCTGGCGGATCCAGAATATCGAGCCAAGCGGACAACGCATCGGCCTCTGGGATGGAGCCGTAGCGGGTTTTTGCATCGCGCAGGGCCTTGACCGCCTGCGATTTTCCGTTGGGAGATGCACGCTGAATGGCGATGATGTTAAAGTCCTGACGCAGCTTGTCCCCGGGCTTGGCGAAGTGGTCCTGTGCATTGTGGAACCAGACGGCGGCCTCGGCAGGCTTGGCGCTTTCGACGAGGCGCAATCCGATGGCCTCGGAAATGGTACCGCTTTTCATTCGTTCGGAGGCGTCTTGCAACTGTTTGCGCATTTCGTCAGGTTTGTCGCCCCATTTGATAGCTGCCAAGTGGAGTGCAACAAACTCACTGTCCTCCTTCAGATGTTTGGAGGTGGCGTCAAAATGCAGAAACGGCCGGTACAGCGGGTCGCCCAGCACAATGGCCTGCCAAGAGGCGACCGGCATGGCCATCCACGCCGCCTCCACCCAAGTAAAACCAGCTAACAAGCGCTTCTGGATGATATCAAATTGATGGGTGAGTTGGAGGTACGGCTCGTAAACATTGCCGATGGTCACGGCGGCCCCCTTTTCCAACAAGCCGGCGCTCCAGTTTTTGGTGGGATCCCTCAATTGTTCGGCGCTGAACGAATGCAGGTGCATGGCCACTGCGCCCTTGCGGAAGCGGAATTTGGGATTGAGGAACGGCCCGCTCAAATTCCAGTCATACCAGCCGTAATAGAGCGATGCCTCGCTCATCGGATAGTTTTTGGGAAAAGTATCGTTGAAGCGGTCCACCACGGTTGGGATGCCGACGCTGAGGTTTTGGGCGACAACGCCCTCAAGCCACTTGTCGCCCTCGGGATGCTTGTTAGCGATATCCACGTAGGCCCGGCCCCACAGGCCGTTAGCCTCGATTTCGACGGCATCGTGGATCATGCGCTCGCAAGTGGCGGAACTCGCTGCATCGATGCGGGCGGTGAGCACGAGCAACGGGAGATCTGCCTCGGTGATGGATTTTTGACTATTGAAATACTTATTGGGCAGAGCTCCCTTGATTGGCAATGAATCGACGCCGAAGAGGGACAACTCGGAATCCACGGCCGCGTCGTCACGGCAGCCGACGGGGTCTTTGGCTGCGTCTTCGGGCGGATTGGAAGCTGGCTCTGGCTTGATACGTAGAGGCACTCCGCGCAAGGTCACCAGCACTCGAATTTGATTGGAGATAGGACCACTGGCTCCGCTGCTATCCTTGGAGCGTTGCCAAAAGCGGCGTTTGTCAAATTCCAAGCGAAGCGGGTCTTGAAGGGTGGCAACGTAATCGGCGCGTGATATATCGGCAGTCAGGGGCATTTTCAAGCCGATGAGATTAGCGGCGGGGATGTGGCGTGCCTCACGATAGGTCTCAGCCAATTTCACAGATTCCGGCACGGCACTGTTGAAAAGGACCGCCACCTCGTTGGGACCGAGCGGTGCAGCCCCAAGCAACGCGAGCCCGGACATACCCACCAAGAGCACAGCAAAATATCTCATGCGGGAAAGCATGACCGGATTTCTGAATCATGCAAGACCAGCCGTCAGGCAAGCCAACGAAACCTGCAATCCATCCCAGGCTACCCGTACCCCCGGCGGCAAGGCCGCTGCCAATTCCGCGTGCTCGTTTTCGTGGCCCAAGTGCGTCAACCACGTTTCCCCTGCCCGACTCTCCGCTGCCGCTGCCAGGGCCTCATCAAGCGAAAAATGCGTCGGGTGGGGCGCGGGTCGCAGCGCGTCGAGCACCAAGACATCCACTCTGCGGAGCAAATCCATGGTGGTCGGCGGAATCCGCTTCACATCTGGCAAATACGCCAGACTGCGTGCGCCCGGCATTTCAAACATATATCCAATGGTCTCCATCGCTGCATGCTCCACGGGCAAGGGCGTAATCCGCAATGCCCCGTAACTGAAGGCACCGTCCACCACCCATGCTGCGGGTTTGACGTACCCCTGATGGACGTTATCCGGCGAAAAAGCCCAGCCAAACATCTGCTTCAAAGTCGCCAGGCATTCTGCCGTCCCATGCATCGGCAGTGGCTCGTTGCGCCTCCAGCAAAACGCCCGCAAATCGTCAAAACCCGCAACATGATCCAAATGCGCATGAGTGTAGAGCACTCCGTCAACCTCACCGATGCCCTCACGCAATGCCTGCTGGCGTAAATCAGGCCCGGAATCCACCAACAAACTCAGTCCCCCCGCCCGCAACCACACCGACGCCCGCAAGCGCCGGTTTCTGGGGTCCGGCGAGCGGCACACCGAGCACTCGCAGCCAATCACTGGCACGCCCACCGACGTGCCTGTCCCAAGGAATGTTAGAGAAATCGCGTCACCCATGGTGACAGCATAGCGGAGGAACGACGCTTGCCAAGTGTCCACTGCAAGTGCGCAGCTCATGGCACCACGTGTTCCAACTCGGCAGGAAGAAGCGGCAGCTTCTCGGTACCCCCCATGCCAGTAGATTTAGCCAAATTCACGAAAAAAAGCGGCCCGACTGATCATCCTCCGAGGAAAACCCATTAACCCTGGTGGCATCTCAGTCGGACCGCCCGTGTTGTCGCGACGTAGGAAGAACGTCTCGGAATTCCCAATTTGTCTGCAAGGAGCAATATTTCCTAAAAATTCCGCACCTCAGTGCTCATGTTTTTTGATGGCTCGGATTCGGTTCTAACTTGGTTAAATGAGCGCTTATGGTGCGGAGCCCTGGATGCGCTGGCCTGACGTCAACCCTGGGCACCGCGGACGAAGATTTCGACAGTTTCGCGGATCCATCCGTCGCGGTCGAGCGCCGAGAGGCCCGAGGTGCGGCGCAACAAGCCTCCCATCAGTGCAGAGGTGAGCACTTCCGCGAAAGCCATCGCGTCGAGGTCGGCACGCACCCGGCCAGTCAGGCGGTGCTGCTCGAGGTAGGCTGCAATGCTGCGGTGAAATGGCTCTAACACGTCGCCGATCAGTTCCTTGGCGAGGGTCGGGCGACGGCGGCTTTCACCAATCATCGCCCGGGCCATGCCCTCGCAGCGCTCCATTGAGGCGTTGTACACCCGTGCAAAATGCGTCAAATCGTCAAGCAAATCGCCGCTGAAATTCTCACCGCAAGCGCACAGCGAGAGAAATTCCTCCGAGGTATCCTGAACCACTGCCACCAGCAACTTCTGCTTGCTTTCAAAATTCCGGAACAAGGTCACCTCGTTGCAACCCGCCCGCTCGGCGATCCCGCGGGTGGTCGCCGCTTCAATCCCCTTGTCACCAAATTCCGCCCGCGCCGCCTCCATCAGCCGCTGACGCGTGCTGCTGGCCTCAGCGGGTTTCTTGTTGGGATGAAGGTCGCTCACGCCGGAAAGTTTTCGCAAGTAATCGCTTGCATGCAAGCTGAAATTGGCCTAAATCGTCGCCGGTCATGCCGAAGCGCCTATTTATTCGTGGATCTGTGAGTTGCTGCCTGCTGGCAGTGTTGAGCAGCTGTGGGCAAGTTGGGCCGAATCATGAGGTGCCCCCCATCGATTTGCCGGGATCCTTTTCACAAGGCGGGGTGACCTGGATGCAGCACGCGGAGGCCGCTGGATCGGCGCGACCGCAGGCATGGTGGCGGCTGTATCATGACCCGACGCTCACAGGGCTAGAGGAGCGGGCGCTAGGGCGCAACCAAGAGTTGAAGGGAGCTGTGGCACGCTTGAGGCAGGCCCGCGAAATGAGTAACCAGGCTCGATCGCAGTATTTTCCCAATGTCACTCTGGGCACTGGCTCAGAGCGCTCGAAAATCCGCTTTCGTGGGCCCGGTGGCGGCGGTACCGTTCAATCCAATGATTTTTCCGTGCCAGTGGACTGCCGGTATGAACTCGACGTCTGGGGCAAATTGAGCCGCCAAGTGGAGTCGGCTACGGCCACCGAAGCCGCAACTCGGGAAAGCCTCAGCGCCCTGCGCCTGAGTGTGGCGGGCGAGGTGGCACAAACTTACTGGGCGCTGCGGGCGGTGGATACCAACCGAGCGGTACTGACCCACACATTGGAGATTCGGCGCAAGGCGCTCGACTTGATCACGAAACGCCGTGACGTGGGCAACATCAGTGGGCTGGACTTATCGCGTGCCGAAACCGAGGTTGCCACAGCGGAGTCTGAACGGATCCGCCTCGATCAGGACCGGCTTTCGCTGGTCAATGCGCTGGCGGTTCTCACGGGTGCGGTGGCCACCGGTTCAGCGATAGCGGAGCAACCGGACTTGCCAAAGCCGCCGTCCGTGCCATCGGCATTGCCCTCCGAGGTGCTGCGCCAGCGGCCAGACATCCGTGCCGCCGAACGACGGGTGGCAGCGGCTAACGCTCAAATTGGCGTGGCCTGTGCCGCGTTCTATCCGTCATTCTCGATTCATGCCTCCAGCGGATTGGATGCCGGGCACCTGCCCGATTTATTCCAAGGCTCGGCGCTGGTGTGGGCGCTGGGCGGCAGCGTGATCACCCCTCTCACCAACCAGAAATTTCTCAATTCCCAGCGCAGAGGCGCGATTGCCGCCCATGAAGCGGCCAGCGCTGAGTACCGCCAGGCGGTGCTTGAGTCGCTGCGCGAGGTGGAAAACGCGCTGCAAGGGGCGGCGATTCTTGAGCGCCGCCAAGTGGCCCAGAACAAGGCGTTGGAAGGGGCCCGCAAAACCTACGATCTCTCGGTCAAACGCTTCGAGGCCGGCTTGGTGAGTTTCCTCGACGTCGTCGAAGCCGAGCGCACCCGCTTGGAGGCCGAACAAGCCGCCAATGCCATCCGCGCCGAACGTCTCGCCCTGTCCGTGGCTCTCATCAAGGCGATCGGCGGCGAGTGGTAAACAAGACCCAAGACTTGAAGACACAAGACACAAGACAAGATGAAGATGTGGGCAGCCGAGCCCCTCATTTTCCGACTTGCGGACTTGAGTCTGACAAATCCTTTCCAACAAAAATATTGTCATGAATCGTAAACGCCTCCTCACCGCCGCAGCATCGCTCATCGCCGGGACGATGTTCACCTCCTGCGACCAAAAGCCAGCGGCTGCAGGCCCGCCGCCCGGTGGCATGCCGGAAGTAACGGTTATCACCGTCGCAACCCAGCGCGTCGAGCTAACCACCGAATTGGCCGGACGGGTCGCCGCCTCGCAGACGGCTGAGGTGCGCCCTCAGGTGGGCGGCATCATCCAAAACCGTCTCTTCACCGAGGGCTCCGACGTCAAGGCTGGCGACCTTCTCTATCAGATTGATCCGGCCAGCTACCAGGCGGCCTACAACGGCGCTGCGGCGGCCCTAGCGAAGGCCGAGGCAAACGTGGCACCGGTGCGGCTCAAGGCTGAGCGCTACAAGGAGTTGCTAGCCAGTGAAGCGGTTAGCAAACAAGACTATGATGACATCAGCGCAGCGCAGAAATTGGCGGAAGCCGAGATTGAATTGGCCAAGGCAGCACTGGAAACCGCGCGCATCAACCTGGCCTATACCAAGGTGACGGCACCCATATCCGGGCGCATCGGCCGCTCTGCTGTGACCAACGGCGCGCTGGTCACCGCGAGCCAGCCATTGCCGCTGGCGACCATCCAACTTCTCGACCCGGTGTATGTGGACGTCACTCAGTCGAGCAGCGAAATGCTGCGCTTGCGCAAAGCATTGGAGAGCGGGCAACTCACCCATGAAGCCAGCCAAGCAAAGGTGCAGTTGCTGCTAGACGACAATAGCCAGTACCCTGAGCTTGGCACCCTGAAGTTTTCCGAAGCATTCGTCGATCAGAGCACCGGTTCGGTCACCCTGCGCACACTTTTCCCTAATCAAAAACTCGTGCTGCTGCCCGGCATGTTCGTGCGAGCCGTGCTCGAAGAGGGGGTCAAGGATCAGGCCATCCTGGTGCCGCAGCGCAGCGTCACCCGCAATCCCGCTGGCAACGCCATGGTCATGATCGTCAATGCGGATGAGAAGGCCGAACCGCGGGTGATCACGGTCCCCCGCACCGTCGGCGAGAGTTGGTTAGTGACCGATGGCTTGAAAGTGGGCGACCGTGTGATCATGGAAGGACTCCAAAAGGCCCGTCCAGGCACCCCAGTCAAAGCC
>JBAXCM010000066.1:0-13647 GCA_037141475.1 Verrucomicrobiota bacterium
CGCAGCAAGAGCCCGCCACGCAGCAGAGGCGCAGGCTTGCCAATTGGCAATGCATCGTCATTGGCAGCCAGAAGGCCGCCAACCACAATGCCAGCAATCGCACGCAGAGACTCACCGGGCGCAGGTTAGGTGAGTCCGTTCGCTGTACAAGAGAAATTTTTTAAGGCCCCCTGGCAGGGCAGCTTTTCCGACCTTTGAAATCCCGAAATCCTAACAAATCGCACATGATGGAAGGGTTGTTCGTCCAAAGGAGCGCCTTCGGGGTTGCCCCCACAAGCCCGCCGCCAACATTCATCAACGAGGCAGCGCTCTGTTTCGTCTATGCTGGCCAGCCCGCTCCTGACGGCGCCGGCCCTAGCGACAGCATCCTTAACGCACTAACCGGAGATACACCTAACTACGACCAGTGTTTGAAAGATTCCGACCGGATTAGCCCGGCGGACATTTCGACCCAGGTTTCCTATCAGATTGTTACGCGCTGCCAGCCGCTTGTTCTTTCGGCCGCCGACCGCCGGTCTATCAACGGTGACGGCGGGTTTTTTCAGCGCACTCTGTTGCCATTCGCAAACTTTTCGATTGTGAGCAGCGAGGTGCTAGACATTGATTCACGGACGCCTGAGGTGGCGTCCTGCTACCGGTCCACCACGAATCACGGCCTGGCGCATCGACCAAGCCCCTGAGCCCAATTTATTCGACGACATGATTGCTAAGCTGGAAAAAGCATCCTAGCATCCGTCCCATGTCAGCGGAATCAAAGAAACACGTCATTATCGTCGGCGCAGGGCCGGGTGGCCTTACCGCCGGAATGTTGCTCGCTCATCGCGGCTTTCGCGTCACAATCGTCGAAAAAGCCGGGTGCGTCGGCGGACGGAATGCCGCACTGGATGTGGACGGCTTTTCCTTCGATCTGGGACCGACGTTCCTCCATCAGAAGTTCTGTTTGGATGAAATCTTCGCAGAGGTCGGCGGCAGCAGCCAGGACCACCTCGAGTTTGTCAACCTCGACCCGATGACCCGCCTGAGTTGGGGCGACACGGCACTTCACACGTACAGCGATACCCTCAAAATGTCTGCTGAGATCGAGCGGGTGTTTCCCGGAAGCGGTAGCGCATTCAAGCGCTACATGAGCGACCACGCAGTGAAGTTCCGCAAGATCTATCCATGCCTCCAGCATCCCTATCAGACACTAGGCTCGTTTTTGCGGCCGAGCCTGTTGCGTGCTCTGCCCTACGTTCTGAGCACCCGCAGCGTGCATGATGTGTTAGGTGATTACTTCGAGGATGAGCGGTTGAAGTTGGCCTTCACCTTCCAAGCGAAGTATCTCGGCATGTCGCCATGGCACTGCCCGGCCTTATTCAGCATTCTTTCGTTCACAGAGTACCGTTACGGTGTCTATCACGTCCAAGGCGGGCTTAACCGGATCTCCCAGGCAATGGCCCGCGAGTTTGAGAAACTCGGCGGCGAACTGCGGCTCCAGTCGCCGGTAAAACAACTGCTCTTCAGCGGCCGGGACCTGACGGGTGCGGAGTTGGAAAGCGGCGAGCGACTCACCGCTGACGCCGTGGTGGTCAATGCCGACTACGGTCACGCAGCCACCCGCCTGTTCGGCCAACACAACATCTCCGAGGAGAAGATGCGCACCCGCAACTTTTCTTGCTCGACATTCATGCTCTATCTCGGGGTGGATAAGCTCTACGAAAACGAGCCCCATCATCATGTGATCTTTGCCGATGACTACCGGCGGAATGTTGCAGACATTCAGAGCGAAAGGCGGGTCTCCGATGATATGTCGGTCTATGTGAGAAACTCGTGCGTCACAGATCCGCATGTCGCACCCGCTGGACAATCAGGCCTCTATGTACTCGTTCCAACAATCAACACAAGGCATGGTTTCGATTGGGAAAACCACAAGGAGGAATATGCTGACAAGGTGCTCAGGCGCATTGAGCAACGCAGCGGAATGAAGGACCTGCGAAGCCGGATCATCGCGAAACGCATCCTCACGCCAGACGATTGGCAGAGTTCATCGATATTCATGGGGGCCACATTCAATCTAGCCCACACATTGGGTCAGATGCTCTATCTGCGCCCTCACAACCGTTACCAAGGGTTTAACAACTGTTATCTCGTCGGTGGCGGCACCCATCCGGGTAGCGGCCTGCCGACAATCTATGAATCCGGCCGAATCAGCGCCAATCTCATCTGCGAGCAGTTCGGCATTCGCTACCAAGCGGTTGATTTGGCATCGGACTATTTGCGCGACGCGTGAAAAAATAACATTTCAAGACGACTGGTGATTTCAAGCAGATAACATGAATTTCAAGGCACTCATTTCCCGACAGAGGGAGTATTTCCAATCTGGAGCGACGCGCGGGCTGGAGTTCCGGCATGAACAGCTATTGAGACTTGCCGGTCTGCTAGAAGCTAATGAGGGGGAATTGTTGGCGGCGCTTTACGCGGATTTGCGGAAGAGCCCGCACGAGGCGTATGCAGCGGAGATCGGATTTGTGCTTGGCGAGATTCATCGAACCCTGCGGCACCTTTCGGGCTGGATGAAGCCGGAGCGCCGTCATTCGCCGATGCTGGCATGGCCCGCTCGCAGTCATATTCACTCGGATCCCTATGGCGTGGCCTTGATCATCGGTTCTTGGAATTACCCGCTCCAACTCCTGCTTTCGCCACTGGTTGGAGCGATTGCCGCGGGTAACTGCGCCATTCTTAAACCCTCGGAATTCGCACCGCGGACGGCTGAGGTTTTGGACCCATTGATCCGCGCCAATTATCCGGAGAATTATTTAACCCTCGTTCAAGGGGACCGCGAGACATCCGAGGCATTGCTGAGGGAGAGATTCGACAGGATTTTCTTTACGGGCGGCACGGAGACCGGGCGTGTTGTGATGACGGCCGCCGCCCGCCACCTGACGCCCGTAACTTTGGAACTTGGCGGAAAGTGTCCGTGTATCGTTAGCCATGATGCGCCGGTGGATACCACCGCCCGGCGCATCGTGTGGGGGAAATTCATGAATGCGGGCCAGACGTGTATTGCGCCGGATCACCTCTGGGTTGACCGGCGAATTGCGGTCGAATTGTTAGGTGCGATGAAGAAAGCGCTGGTGGAGTTTTATGGCGAGTTTCCCCAACAATGTCCGGACTATGGTAGGATCGTTAGTCGTCGGCATTTGGAGCGCTTGGAGGGCTATCTCAAGCAGGGCAAGGTCGTTTGCGGGGGTGAATGCGTCGCCGCTGATCTTTACATGGCTCCCACAATTCTGACAGATGTTCCATGGGCCAGCCCGGTCATGACGGAGGAGATTTTCGGTCCGGTTCTTCCGATGATCGAGTTTGGTGAGATGGCCGAAGTTCTGGAAAATCTTCGTGATCGGCCTAAGCCGCTCGCGCTGTATCTTTTTACCAACGACCGGGCATTGCAAGAGCGGGTGCTTGCCGAAACCCAGTCCGGGGGAGTTTGCATCAACGACACCATCTTGCAAATCCTCGGTCACGACCTGCCGTTCGGCGGAGTCGGTGAGAGCGGCATGGGAAATTATCATGGCCGCGCCAGCTTTGATTGCTTTTCCCATCGCCGCGTGGTGATGCGCAGGCGCTTCGCGTGGGACTCGAAATTTCGCTATCCACCTCCCAAGGTGTCGCTGCCGCTTTTCAAGCGTCTCCTCCGATTCCTTGGGTGAGATTAGGCCCGGCGGGAGCCGCTAGATCCTTGAAAAATACCCCCCATGGAAAAATTATTTTTTCCATGGAAAATTCGCCGATTTCGCTTGACGGGGAGAAATTGGCAGGCATGCTGCGCGTCCCGCAACCCCCGAACTTTCCCCAAAATCATGGCACGTATTTGTAGCATCAGAGGCACCCGCGTCCGCTCCGGCGGCAGAATTCATCGGTCTGGTTTGGCCAAGAAAAAGGGCGGGATCGGTCGTCACGTCACAAAGGTTGTGAAGCGCACGGTTTCGCCCAACCTGCAGGTCAAGCGCATTTGGGTGCCCGAACTCGATAAGTTTGTACGCATCAAGCTGAGTTGCCGCGCCCTTAAGACCGTCAACAAAAACGGCGCATACGTCACCCTCAAAAAGGCCGGCATCATCTAAGAATACCCGCTTTTGCGTGTTTTTATGACGGCGGTCCGGTTCCAACACCGGATCTCTTAGTTTGTGGATTTGGCTGCCTGCTACACCTCGCTTCGGCCACATCTCGCTGGACGCCTTGGCTCATAACTCAGCGATCGATCTCGCTTTCCACAACGGCGCGAGTCAGTCAAATTCCCTAACTGTCGGCTGTCGGCGGAAGCGCAATCCCTCAAACAAATGTTACCATGCGAGGACTGACCCCATCGACCGATGGGGTCAGTCCTCGCATGGTAACATTTGAGATTGCTTAGCGTCGTGGTTCTTTTTTTGGGGGGGGCGAACACTGAGTTTTGTGGGAGTTCGCTCCAGGGCCTATTTCGAATGAATGGTCGCAGGGGTCTGCTGGATTAGGGCTCGGCGAGGACGTCCACGGCAAGGTTTTCAAAGGCGGCGTGATCGATCAAAAACGGGTGGTCGTCCGAGCCCTCGCGACCATAGTAGAAGGCTGGTGGAGAGGGGCCGGCCTGCGGGGCGAAGGTGAGTTGGTGGTGGTTGATGCCGGTGGTCTTTCCTTGTTCGTCGACTTGCTTTTCCTCCACGGTGAGGGTGAGTGCCGGGGTAGCCAGGGCCGAGTTGGCGTCAGCGTCGTCGGCAGCGAGCCAGCGGGTGGTTTCGAGGGATTCCAAGGAGGCCAGCAAAATCTTGGCATGGGTGGGATTGATTGCGTCGCTGATATCTTTGTCGGCACACTTGCCGTGCCAAGTTTCGTCAAACAGGTAATCATAGGCCAGTGTGATGGGGGCTTGTTGCGGCACGCTGCGTTGGATGGATTGCAGGTCGATGCGACTCAGGGACCACAGCCGTGAGCTGCGCCATTCGTAGGGATGGATGGCGATGGAGGCCAGCAGGGATCTATCAACTCGTGCGACACTTGAGGTGCCGAGGCGGTTGACGAAGATGGTGCCGTGCTTGTCCATGCCGAAGCGCAACGTGAGGGCGCGGCTGTCTTGAGCGAGAAAGCTGAGAATGAGAAACGGGCGGGTGAGACCCCATGGGGTGAAGTCCGTGGCGGCATCTGATTCGAAGCCGATGACCCGCTCGGAGGTCATCGCTTTGAGCAATTCGTACAGGCGAAGTTCGTTGGCCTGGTGCTTGCGGCCTTCGATCACCGTGGTCCAAAGCTTGGTATCCTCGCGGGTGATGAAAATCTCGGGACCGGTGGACGGTTGAATCGAGACAGCTTGCAGTGAGGCGACGTTCAGATTGGTGAGGGTGGAGTCACGCAGGTCGTTAACCGCCAAGGGCAGGTCTGCCAAGGACACCAGATCGAGTTGTGGCTTGAGGGGCAGCTTGAAGACTGTTCCCGGCCGGTCACTCACGGTGGCACTGACGTCTCTAGCAGCCGGGGATTCCGGCGGGTGAATTTCCAACACGGTTTCCGCTTCGGAACCAAACAGGGTCAGGGCGATTTCCCTGGATGCGTTGGCGGCTCCCTTGGCAGGCGGGGTGGGGGCTGTTTCATTGATGGTCACGGCCTGCATGTTGTGCAACCCTTCGATGAGGGTTTTGATGGCAGCGGGATCCGTTCTCAAATCCAAGGGCTTGACGATGTGCCATGCCTCCTGGGGCGGGTCGCGGCCAAGGGTCAGCTCACCTTCGGCACTGCGAATGCGGATTTTGCGCAGGGTGGAGGGATGAAAGAAAAATGGATGATGGTCGCGCAGGTACTTGAGCTGGTTTTTGAAGAGGGGTAGAATATCACCGGTGCAGGCGAACACGTGGCTCTTGCGGTTCTTGTCCCATGGTTGGACAAAGAGGGTCGGCACCGGTTGGCCACTTTCGGGATCGTTGGCCTGCCACGGCGTGCGCCGCCCCAGCCGATACTTAGCCAGCGGCCGCCCGTCCGCCCCTTCCAGACGAATGTGGATCGCATCATCCGTCAGCCCGGTTTCCGCCAGAGGGATTTCGCCGGTCGGTGCCAGGTCTTCCACACGCATGCCTAGGGTGAAGCTGATGATGCTCACCGCCGCCCGCGGATCCATCCGGTCTTGCCATGGCTGTGCCACCTGCCAGCCATTGGCAGATTTTACAAACTCCGCATCCTTGCCCTGCGCCGATATCTGAATTTTGCGCACGTCTCCCGCCGCGAATGACGTGTAAAGCCGCTCTCCGGGCTGGGTTGGGGGCGTGCCGAACAGGTTGCCGGGTTTGCCGTCTGACAGCCACCAGCCAGCCAACCCGCAGGCGACCAGCGCGATGAGACTCAGGAGGAATGTGAAGGCGGTGGAGCGCATGAGCGTCAAGCACGGCGCGAGGACCAAATCAGAGCCCCAGCCAAAACAAAAAAGGCGGGGAAAAACATCAGGTTGATGCGGTTGATGAAACCCACCTGCGCCTCAAGAATGGGCAGCTTGTAGGTTCCCAGCGAACGCGGGCCGATGCCCGCCAAGGATTCGCGGCCGAGTAACCAGTTGACCGAAGAGGCGAGGAAGTCGAGGTTCTCAGCGCGTTGGTTTGCAGGTTTGAGGAAATCCGTGTTGGTGATGATGATCATGCGCGACGTCAGGCCGGAGAGCTTATCGCTGGAGATGGCACCGCGGGTCACACTTGCCGCCAGAAATAACGGGGCCGCGTGGTCTTCAAGCTTGTTGAATGCCTCGTTGCCAGTGCCAAATTTCGTCTCTCCCCAAAACCCCTCCGCCACCTCGAACAACCCCCACGGATAGATCTTGCGCGTCCCCAGATCATCGGCATTCTCCCGTACCTCCAACGACGAACTCGCCCCTTCAAAGGAACTCGTCTGGCCCGCTAGATCCTTGAGAAAATCAATGCTGCGGGTGAACGTCCCCCGGGCCGTCGTGACCAAACGGCCGTTTTCCTTGGCGATGACCCGGTCGTGCTGTGGGGTCACCCCGTTGGCGCGTAAAAACGCCCGCAGCTTGGGCAGTGAGTTGCCGGGCTCTAGCAGAATTAGCAACGCTGCTCGGGGGCGTGCCCAATAGGCCTCCAAAACCCCGAGTTCCTCATCGGTCAGATCGTATTTTGGAGCGACCAGAGCCACCCCTTCGGCATCTGCGGGTATCTCTCCGAGCCCTGCCAGGTTGATCGCTTGAAGTTCGGTATTTTGAAACCGCAAGGTGTTTTCTAATAATTTCCATGGCGAGTTCTCGCCCTCCACATCGATCCGGCTCTTGTCAGCCAGCAACAACATCTTGCGCGCCCGGCCCTCGATCGCGTGCACCAACCCGGCAGTTAGAACATCTTCTCCTTGGAATCCGCTGGCCCGTCGTTGCCCCTGCTGGTCGCTTGTGTGCAGCACCATGTCGTTGGCCAGCACCAGTTTGATCTTCGGGTTGAGTTCGTGAATCCCGGCTTTGGTGCTCATTGCCGCACTCTCGTCAGTGCGCCCATCTATAATAATGACCGGCTGGGTCAGGCTCAGCTCATACGCGGCCATCACTTGCTGCGTGCGGTCTGGGCTGCGCAGCGGATCGACCACTTCCAATTGGATTTTTCCGTGGGATTGCCGGGCGTACTCCTCGGCTAACACCCGTACCCGCTCATAGAACGGGTCCGAGCGGTGAAACGCCATGATCCACTTCACGGGTTTGCTGCGGCCTGACAACGCGTCAGACGCCAGATAGCGGCAGGTGGCGGGCGATAGGGTGTAGGTCTTGTCGCGGCTCAGGTCGATGCGGGTGAAATGGCGGGCGGAGAGGAAGTTCAGGGCGATGAGGGTCAGGCCGACGAGCAGGATTTGGAGGATTGAGATTGTGCCGATGCTCCAGCGGTTGAGTGGGCTGGCGGGCAGTTCGGTGGGAGGGGGAGGGGATTCAGACATCATGTGGGTAAGGATGGCAAATCACTTGCGCCAGCGGCGGAAATCCACAACCTGATACGTCAGAAACAGCAGAAACACCGTCACACTCAGGTAATAGACCACCGCACGGCTGTCAAGCAGGCCGCTGGCAAAGTAATGCAGGTGGCGTTGCGAGGAAATATAGTGAAAAAATTCGGCACCAGCGAAGGCCTCTCCCCAGATCAAGGTGACGTAGCCCACGAAATATTGAATCACCAGCAGGCCGATCGTGATGATGCCTGCAATGATCTGGCTGGAGGTCAGCGCCGAGGCCAAGCAACCCACCGCGGTAAACGCCGCGCCCATCAGCATGAGAATGGCGAAGGTGCCCCCCAGCGCCCCGCTCGTCCAAGCTGGAGGCAGCCCCGTTACCCATTCGAACAATTTGAATTGGATCAAGGATGGCAGCCACAGCCCGGCGTAGAAAATCATGGCTGCGAGGTATTTTGAGGCGACAACCTGGGAGGTTCGGACCGGGGCGGTGAGCAGGGTTTCCAAGGTTCCTGTCCGCTCTTCCTCAGCAAACAGCCGCATCGTGATCAGCGGAAAGATGAATAAAAAATAAAACCAGAACACCGGCGTGTGGAACGTCACGTAAATCAGGCTGTCCTTCATCGGCGTGTCGCGGAACCCCTTCATCGCCGTCGACAAGGAAATTCCTTGCATCAGCGTCACAAACGCCAACACGATCCAGCCAAAAGGGGCTAGATAAAACCCTTTCAGCTCTTTGAAAATCAGGATGCGGAACAATCTCATGTCGCGTTGCAGGCGCTTCCTATGCCATTTCAGTCCGCGAGCAAAGACAAATGACAGCAAGAAGTCCCGGCGACGCCGCGCCTCACACCCATGACGCAAGACTTGAACGCACAAGAGCCGAAAACTTGACCTAACGACAGCGACTTTGGCATTTCAAGGACCCTGGATGGAGCCTAGATGGGGTCAGTCCTCGCATGGTAACATTTGTTCGAGGTGACGCGGGTATTTTCTCGCTTCGCAGGGGTTGGGCACCGGTGGGATCAGGCAAATCATTTTGAAAAAATTGGAGATTTTCCGTAGGATGCGAGAGGGAATGGGTGATCGAGGCAATCCGATTCAGACGGCTGCGCTCTCATGCTCAAACCGACAAAATGCCAGCCCGGTGGGCAACGATGGAAAGTCTGGCATGATAAAATTTTCCTTTGGTGGATTTTTCAGTGCTTGTTTTCTGCGTCGAACAAGCCGATGACTCTCCGCCGGGAGCGGTGGCTTTTTGTCTGAGAGCCGCCACTCGTCCATTTTACGCTCCGCCCACCTCCTATGGAAACACCACCTTTCTCCGAACTTGGCCTCCCTGCCTGCCTGCTTGAGGCCATTGAAACCTTGGGCTACGAGCGCCCCTCGCCTATCCAGGCAATGAGCATCCCACCTGCCTTGCAGGGCCGGGATCTGGTTGGGCTGTCAGAAACCGGTTCTGGCAAGACCGCCGCTTTCGCCCTGCCAGCTCTGGCATTGCTGGATGTGAATTCACTTCATCCGCAGGTTTTGATCCTTTGTCCGACTCGCGAACTGGCGGTGCAGGTGTGCGAAGACGTTCACCGGCTTGGCGCAAAACTCACCGGCTTGCACGCCACCCCGGTTTACGGCGGAGCCCCGATGGACCGCCAATTGCGGGCCTTGCGCTCCGGGGCACAGCTGATTGTGGGGACCCCTGGCCGCCTGCTGGATCATTTGCGGCGAGGTTCGTTTGATGCATCCCGCATCAAGCTGGCCATTCTCGACGAGGCCGATCGCATGCTGGACATGGGATTTCGCGATGAAATGGATGAGTTGCTGGCCGCCCTTTCCTCCGATCGCCAGACGTTGTTTTTCTCGGCCACCATGAACCCGGGCGTCTCCCGCCTGATTCAGCGCTTTGGAAAAAATCCTGAGATCATCGAAGTTCAGCAAAAATCCCGCACCGTCTCGACGGTTGACCAATCGTACTTTGAGGTGCGCCAGCGTTCCAAAGTTGAAGTGCTCTCGCGCATTCTCGACATGAGCCCGCCACGGTTGGCCCTCATTTTTTGCAATACCAAGCGCTCGGTTGACGAATGCACCGAAGATCTTGTCAACCGCGGCTATGCTGCCGACCGCTTGCACGGGGACATGACCCAGCAAATGCGCGAGCGGGTCCTCAAGCGCTTTCGTGAGGGATCGGTGGAGTTGCTGGTCGCCACGGACGTCGCGGCTCGCGGTCTTGACATCGATGAGATCGACATCGTCTTCAATTACGACCTGCCCACCGACCCCGAGGATTATGTCCACCGCATCGGCCGCACGGGTCGTGCCGGGCGCTCCGGCCGGGCCGTGAGCTTCGTTTATGGCAGGGAAATTTACCGCATCCAATCGATCGAGCGCTACACCCGCTCGGTCATTCGACGCGAGCGCATTCCTTCCCAGGAACAAGTTGAAGGCCGCCGTGCCGACCTGATTTTTGATTCCCTGAAAGAGCGGCTCGAAAGCGGAAAATTCGATGCCTATCAGGATAATATTGACCGGCTCCTGGAGCAAGGGCACACGCCCACCGATATCGCCGGCGCGCTGGTGACGTTGCTGCGTGAGGCTAGTGGACGGGAAGGCTCCGCCATCGAAGAAGATCGTGAACCTGAGCGCCGTGATCCTCGCGATGCCAAGCCCAAAAAATCCAAGGAACCGGTCTTTTTGCGCGAAAGCGGTCCGAAATCCCGGCCCGATCGGTCGGGCCCGCCCGGTTCGCGCGATGCCCAATCGTCCGGACACGGCATGGCCAGCCTGTTCCTTTCCCTCGGGAAAACCCATGGCGTCATGGCCAAGGAAATCGTCGGCATGCTCTACCGCGAGGCCGGCTTGCCCGATGGTTGCCTCGGCCGCATCTCCCTCTTTCCCAAACATTCCCTCGTCGATGTGCCCGAGGCCTTCGTCAATCAAGTCATCGATCGCACCCGCAACGCGCGTCTTCGTGGCCGCCCCTTCCGCATCGACCGCGACCGCGGTCCCCTCGATCGCTCTTGAGCCCACAGGCAACTGCGCTAGCAATCCCAATACCATCCAAACCATAAATCATGCCAGTCGTTAGGGTGTTGACGTCTTCCGCTTCCACAACCCAGCCAACGGTGAGGTTTGCACATGATTTCAGACATTTTGTGGTTGCCATCCGCGGTGCTACCCGCCATTGGCTCGGGGGACGCTCCGGTGGGTTTTTTTGGGCAAAAAAATGTCATGAATTTACACAAGAAATCGTGTCGGCGTCGTTACTAACCCGAATCCGAATCGCAGGATAATGCACCTTAATTCCACTTATTTCACATGATCGAAGTTGACAGTTTAACAAAACAGTTCGGAACCAAAACCGCCGTGGACCATCTTTCGTTCTCGGTGAACAAAGGTGAGGTTCTTGGGTTTCTCGGGCCCAACGGTGCCGGTAAATCCACCACCATGCGGATGATCACCGGGTTTTTCCCACCCACTTCTGGGGATGCCAAAGTTTGTGGCATCTCGATCGTGGACCGACCGGCCGAGGCGAAGACCAAGATCGGTTACCTGCCCGAGTCCGCGCCACTCTACCGGGACATGACCGTCATCGGTTTTTTGCGGTTTTGCGCAGCCATTCGCGGTCTCTCCGGCAGTGCCAAAAAGGATGCGGTCGAGCGTGCCATCGAAACCTGTTCGCTGGCCTCGGTGGCGGCGCAGTCGATTGATACCCTATCGAAAGGCTATCGTCACCGCACCTGCCTTGCCCAGGCCCTGTTGCATGACCCCGAAGTGCTGATCCTTGATGAGCCGACTGATGGTCTCGACCCTAACCAGAAACACGAGGTCCGGCAACTCATTAAGCGTTTGGGCAAGACCAAAGCCATCCTCTTCTCGACCCACATCCTCGAAGAAGTTGAGGCAGCGTGCACCCGTGCAGTCATCGTCGATCGCGGCACCATTGTTGCAGATGGCACCCCCGCCCAACTCGTCGCCCAATCGGGCAGCGGGTCGCTCACCGACTTGTTCCGCACCGTCACCACCCACGATACGGAAGGTGCCCGTTTCTAAGACGCCAGTCCCAAGCGAAGACACCGCAATTTCCTAACCACCTTAATCATTCTATATCTTCCATGTCCTCCCTAACTATCTACAAACGTGAGCTTGGCAGCTACTTTGCCCAGCCCACGGCCTACGCGATCATTGTGATCTTTCTGCTGCTATCCATGGGCCTTGCCTTCAGCTTCGGCAACTTCATGCGAGTGGGCGATTCCTCACTGGAATGGACGTTCTTTTTTTGGCATCCATGGATATTCATGTTGCTGGCCCCGGCCGTGGGAATGCGCCTTTGGGCTGACGAGCAACGCAACGGCACCATTGAGTTGCTAGGCACGTTTCCGGTTTCCACCAGCAGTGCCATCATCGGCAAATTCGTCGCGGCGGCCACCGTCTGGTTGGTTGCCTTGGCATGCACGTTCCCGATTGTCCTCACCGTGAATTACCTCGGCAAACCCGACAACGGCGCAATTCTGGCCGGCTACATCGGCAGTCTGCTGGTGTGCTGCACGTTTTTGGCCATCACCATGCTCGTATCGGCTTGCACCCGGGACCAGGTCGTCTGCCTGATTGTTTCGGTGTTGATCTGTGTGACGATGGTGCTTTGCGGCTATGATGATTTCACCCGCGAGTTGGGTAAGGCGGTATCGCCATCGGCCATCGAGGCTGCCGTCTCGTTCGGCGTCTGGAATCACTTCAGCTCCCTCAACCGCGGACTGTTCCGTTTGCAGGATCTGGTGTGGTTCGGATCCATCATCATGGTGTCCTTGCTCGGCACCAGTGCCATCCTCTCGGCCAAGCGCTCATAATCCCTCTCTAAAATCAATTTTAATTTCATCCATTTTATCCCATGGCCCACAAACCAACCCACCCCGTCACCCGCGCCGCCTTTGGTGTCGGCGCTCTGGTCGCCATCGCCGTGCTTGCCAACTGGCTCGTCGCCCTCACTCCTGTCGGCAGCCGTGGTCACGATTTCACCGAGAACAAGATTCACACGCTTTCGGACGGCACCCGTTCGATTGTTTCTGAATTGGACACACCGGTGGTGATTCGTTACTATGCATCTCGTAATACCGCCTACATGCCTGAGGCTCTCAAGCTGCACATGCGGCGGGTTGACGAGCTGCTGAAGGAGTACCGGTCGCTATCCAAGGGGCAACTGCGTATTGATGAACTCGATCCGCAGCCTGATACCGACGCCGAGGACTCCGCCAATCTTGATGGCATCAATGGCCAGCGGATGGACGACCAGAACCTCTACTTTGGCCTTGCGGTGTCTTGCTTGGACCGCACCAGCGTCATTCCTTTCCTCGATCCTAACGATGAAACGATGTTGGAGTACCACCTTTCCAAAGCCATCGCCGAAGTCACAACCCCTAGCAAACCAGTCATCGGCATCATGTCTGCGCTCCAGCTGGGAGGTTCACCGGCGCAAATGCCCGGTCAACGCCCAAGCCAGCCGTGGGTGTTCTATCAGCAATTGAAGCAAAGCTTTCAAGTCAAGGACCTCGGCATGACCCCCACGGCCATTGATCCCAAGGAGATCAAGGTGCTGCTGTTGTTTCATCCGGCGGGGATCACCCCGGAGGCCGAGTTTGCAGTGGACCAATATTTGCTAGGTGGCGGCACTGTGGTCGCCTGTTTGGACGCCTTCTCGGTGGCCGCGCAACGCACCGGTGGCGG
>JBAXCM010000067.1:0-13642 GCA_037141475.1 Verrucomicrobiota bacterium
GCTCCATCGACACCTATTCGAGCGACGAGGATTTGCATGAGAAGGCGAGAAATGTAGATGCCGTGATCATCTCGACCGCCGATTTTCAGCACGCAAGGCATACGGTGCATGCCGTCAAGGCCGGCAAAGACACCTACACCGAGAAGCCGCTGGCAGAGGACATGGGCGCAGCCAATGCCGTGCTCGATGCGGTGCTCGAGGCGCGCCAAGCTGGCAACCGTGGCGGTGCGATCGTTCAGATCGGCTCTCAGCGCCGCAGTGGCCAGGCGTATCAGATAGCCAATGAGTACATTCGCTCCGGGAAGTTCGGAGAGATCACTTACGTCGATCTTTGCTGGAACGTCAACCAGCCCGAACGCTGGCGCCGCGGCACCTTGCCCGCCAAGCTCAAGGCGTCGGATACTGACTGGAGCCGGTGGCTTCTGGACCGTCCCCAAGTGGCCTTTGATCCCCGCAAGTACCTCGAGTTCCGTCTTTTTTGGCCCTATTCATCGGGAATTCCTGGCCAGTGGATGTGCCACCAGATTGACACGGTTGCTTGGTTCACGGGATTTGAGTTTCCCCGCAGCGCCATGTCCGGCGGAGGGACTTATGCATGGAAGGACGGGCGCGAGAACGCCGATACCTTCACCACGATCCTCGAGTACGGCCCGGAGAGTGACGCCACCAAGGGGTTTCAGGTTGTTTTCAGCTCGCGCCAAACGAACGCCGCCCGTGGTAACGTCGAAAATTATCACTCGACGATGGGGACCATCGATCTAATCAAAGGTAGCGTCTCCAATGAGGGCGTCGAGAAGGTTAAGCTGGAGACGAGGAAACTGGCCGAGGCCGAGGTGGCCAACACCGCCGCCAACACCGGGGCGGGCGACATGGAAGTGGCTCACATGCGCAACTGGATGGAGTGCGTGCGGGAGCGAAAGCAGCCTAACGCGCCCATTGAGGCAGGTTATAGCCATGCGGTGGCTCTCATCATGTCCAATGCCTCGCTGCGTACCGGCATGAAAGCTTCCTTTGATAAGCCGGGGCGCCAGGTTCTGGTTGGAGGCAAGGTATTCAAGGGATATTGAGGGGAGATTACCTCATGCCCCTCAACCGGAGAACCTTTCTTCAGACGCTGGCCGCTGCCAGCGCGGCAGGCAGTTTCTGCCGAGCTCGGGCACAATCAGATGCGCCTGAAATATTGATCGGCATTTGTGCCGGCCCAGATCAAGCCGCTAAGCTCAAAGCCGTCGGCTACGACTACCTCGAGGGCGGGGTCGCCGCGACGCTCAAACCGGAAATGACCGATGCCGCTTTTGCGCGGGACGCTGCAATGATAAGAGCCTGCGTGCTACCGACCCGGTCGTGCAACGGATTCATCCCTGCCAGCTTCCGCCTCACAGGGCCTGAACCGACCCATGCGGCCGCCCTCAACTACGCGGTCAACGCATGTCGGCATGCCGACGCGGCTGGCATTCCCTACATCGTTCTTGGCAGCGGCACCGCGCGCAAGATGCCCGAGGGGTTTGACCCGGCCCGAGGCAAGGCACAGTTCATCGAGTTCTGCCAGAGACTCGGTGAGCGGATTGCCGACCTAAAAGTCACCATTGTCTTGGAACCGCTCAACAAGGGCGAGACGAATCTACTCAATTCCGTCACCGAAGGGATTGAATATGTGGAGGCCATCCAACGACCACGCATCCGCTTGCTGGCAGATTTTTACCACATGCTCAAGGAGGGCGAGAGCCCGGACTCGATCCGCAAGGCCGGTGCCCGCCTCCTTCATTGCCACATCGCCGAGTTGGAGGGCCGCATGGCTCCAGGCACCAAGGGTGAGGACCTGAGCGGTTTTTTCAAAGCGCTTAAGGAAATTGGCTATGCTGGGGGTGTCACCTGTGAGTGCGGATGGCCCAAGGAGAACGTCGAGGCCGCCTGGAAAAAGGCGCTTCAGACGCTGCGGCAGCGAACGTAAGACTAAACCAGTTGGCCAGCGATAGAATGATTTTAGTCTTCAGAATCGTCTCCAATGAGCTCTTCAGGCGTACATATTACCGGCATGGCGATTTGATATCGAGCGACATAGTAGCTCGGAATTGTCGTTTCAATAATGACCGTTTCGATCATTTTGTAGCGTGTGAATTTGTCTATTTTCGGAGTTGCGTGTGGAATACCAACAGGGCGGCGAGACGATCCACGACCGGGCACGCTTGGTCGATTGGAAGGACGCGCGCAACGAGTGGCTAGCGGTGAACCAAATGACCGAGGTGGCGGAACTGCAGACCCTGCTCGACCGTCAGGCAGGCGGCGTGATTTTCGCCACCATCCAAAAATTTCTGTCAGAGGATGGGGATTTTGATGTCATCACCGCCCGGCGCAACGTGGTGGTTTTTGTGGATGAGGTCACCGAGGGCATGGAGGATTCCGAGAGGGCGAGGTTCGCCGGGAAATGGTCCACGCTGGGGGCACTGGTCGGCGCGTCCGAACGGCTGGATGAACTGGCCGCGCTGATCGTGGATTATTTTTAGAAATGCCAGCAGGCGATCAACGGGGTGGGGGATTGATGGGAAAATTTCCAATCGCTCTCTAACATGATGAGCATGGCTTGCGGGGCGGGCGGGATTAGTGTGTGATGTGGCCGTGTTTGCGACATACGTGCATAATTTGGACCCGGTTATCGTCTGGGTGTGGAGGGGATTGGCACTGCGCTGGTATGGACTGGCGTATTTGTCTGGCTTTGTTGTGGGATTTTTCCTGTTGCGGCATTTGGCGCAGCGCAAATTGTGGGTGATGGCACCGGAAAAGACCGCCGATTTTATTGCTGCAGCGGCCTTATTCGGGGTGTTCCTGGGTGGCCGGCTTGGATATATCCTGTTTTATTTTCTGCCCAAGGAGGGGTTTGGAGCCTTGGCGGCCGATCCGCTGTTGGTGTTGCGGGTTTGGGAAGGCGGAATGGCCAGCCACGGCGGAATTCTCGGGTTGGTGATTTTTACATGGATTTACTCGCGCCGCGAAAAAGTATCATGGACCGGCCTGGGCGATGGCCTGTGCGTGGTGGCCCCAGTCGGGCTGTTTTTCGGACGGATGGCCAATTTCATCAACGGCGAATTGTATGGGCGGGTGGCTACCGGCGTGAGCTGGGCGGTGAAATTTCCGATGGCTTTGGGCGATGACAAGGCACCCGAGTTCATGCGATTTGACGAAGCGGCGACGGCTGTGACCGCGGTGAAGCCCGCGTTGGCGGACGTCCATCAATCGCTTGAGGCGGGGCGCCAAGTGATCGAAGCCGGCCTGAGTGCCAGCGAATACCTCGCCGCCCGCAGCACCATGTTTGACCTGATGCTGGCGGCCAACCGGCATTCCCCGGAGGTTTCCGCCGTGCTTGGGCGCTTCCTCGAGCCGCGCCATCCGTCGCAATTGTATGAGGCATTGCTGGAGGGCGTGGCCCTGTTCGCCATCCTCTGGCTGGTGCGGGTCCGCATCCCCAAAGCGCCTAACGGCTTGCTCACCGGTCTGTTCTTCGGCTTCTATGCCATTTTCAGGATCTTTTCCGAGTACTTCCGCGAACCGGATGCGGCTCTGGTCGGGCCACTGACTAAGGGGCAATTTCTATCGCTTTTCATGCTGTTGTTTGCGGCAGGCTTCCTCATTTTTGCTTGGAAACAACGTGGCTCGCAGGAGATGGCCCCATCCTGAAGCGCGCCATCCCAGCCAAAAGAATCCGTCTTTCCGCTGGTGTTTGGTTCAGGGGAAATTTACCTTCCCGCCGAGGGTGGCTTCATCGTCCGCCTGCCTGATCTGTCACACCCAAGCCACGGAAATTTCATGTCTTCTACCGCCCATCGCTCCATCATCTACGGCGGTTTCATCGCCGCTTTACTCGTCCTAGCCCCATCCGCCGCGCCAGCTGCCACCCGCACCAAGGCCGATAACACCACCCCCCTGAACCTCGCCGCCAGCTGGGATATTTTACCCGGCACCGGCGACGTCGCACTGTGGGGCTCCGCGGTCACAGCACCGAACAGCACGTTGCTCGGGGCCGACCTAGGCTGGGCTGGCATCAAAGTCGTGGCTCCCGGCGGCCTTGTGACCCTGGGCGCAGGCAACACCCTGACGATCGGGACATCCGGCATCGACCTCAGCAGCGCAACTCAAAATTTAACGCTAAATTGCGGCCTCGTGCTTCAGGGGCAACAAAGCTGGTCCGTCGCCGCTGGCCGCTCTCTCAACATTGCTGGCACCTTTACCCACAGCGGAGCGTCAGTTGATTTCACCAATTTCAATCCCAGTGCCTCCCTTGGCACGCTCGTCAATGACAGCTCCGGCATTCTCGGCCCGTGGGCGACGACCACCGTCAGCGGCACCACTTTCAATTATGCAAAATGCACGGCTGGGGTGATTGCCGCCGCCACCCAGACTGGTGGAACGGCCGGATCCCTGGCGAACGTGACAAACCCCGCCGTCAATTATTCCTTCGGCCCGGCACCGACCCTCACCGGGGCCATCAGCGCCAATACCCTGCGCTTCAATGGCGGCACCGCCACCTTGGCCAACGCCGGCTTTTCCGCCACCCTCAACGGCCTGATGCATGCTGGCACCGGCACTCTGACGATTTCCGGTAGCGGTTCTCTGGTCATAGGCGCCACCCGCGAACTCGTCATCGCTGCCAACACCCAGTCCACCTCCATTTCCTCAGTGATAGCTAACAATAGCGCCGGAGCATCATCCCTAACTTATACTGGTGGCGGCACTCTGACACTTTCTGCGCTCAATACCTACAGCGGCGGCACCACCGTCAACAGCGGCACCCTCAGTCCCTATGGCAACGGCTCTGGCAGCACCCGCGCCTACCTCGGCACCGGTGCGGTTACGATGAACCAGGGCACGACCTTGAAGCCGACGGATCTTTCCGGTCAGCCGGTGGACATGAACAATGCCTTCTATCTGGGCGGCGGCACAGTTGCTGTATCCATCCCATTCTCGGGGGGGACCGACATGCGCCTCCGCGGCGGAATTTCCGGCCCGGGTGGCTTGGCGATCAGCGGTGGCACTCGCTGGCTGGCCCTCTACGCCACAAACCCATTCAGCGGAGGCATCGTCCTCAACGATGGCAACCGCTTGCTGATCAATTCCGTCGGCGCTCTTGGCAGCGGTACCCTGAGCCTAGGCAACTCCTCGGCCGGGTCCTTGGAAACACTCACCGATCTGTCTGCCAGTCAGGTGACTAACACAGTTGATCTGACCTCCGGTCGGGTCCTCGCCGTGAGCACGGCGTCCGGTGGACTCAATCTCGCCGGCACAATTCAAAACTCCGGCGGACTGACAAAAATTGGTGCCAACACACTGACCCTCTCCGGCGTCAATACTTACACCGGCACCACGACCGTCAGCGCCGGTATCCTGGCCCTAGCGACTAATTTGTCGTTAGGTCAAGGGCCACTGGTGGTGGCCAGCGGGGGCAAGCTCGCGTTGAACTTCACCGGCACCCGGCGGGTTACGTCGCTGAGTCTTGGCGGCACTGTGCAGGCCGCCGCTGGCACCACTTACGGCTCCTCCACTTCTACCGCAGCGGTCAAGAATGACACTTACTTCAGCGGCAGTGGTGTTCTAACGGTAAAACCGGCAGGTGCGCTCACCACCACCGTGTTAGCCTTGAGCAGCGGCAGCAACCCTGCGGCTGTCGGCTCATCACTGACCTTCAGGGCCACCTTGAGCGGCAGTGCCCCGAGCGGCAATGTGACATTTTTTGATGGGGCCACCCTTATTGGCTCCAGTGCGTTAAACGGCTCATTTCAAGCGAGCGTGACTACCAGCAGTCTGGCCAGCGGCACGCACAGCATCACCGCCCAGTACGAGGGCGACCTCAACAATGAGCCTAGCGGTTCTGCGAGCATGGCCATTTTGGTTGCCTATCCGGCAGACATTCTCACCTTCAGCTTTCCAGGTCTGTCAGCCGTCACACTGAGTGGCAGCGCCATCAGTGTGACGGTTCCCTACGCCACGGATGTGACGGCGCTCACGCCGGTTTACACGACCTTTCCTGGCTCAACCTGTGTGCCGGCCTCGGGTAGCGCCCAGAATTTCAGCAACCCGGTGCACTATGTTGTCACGGGTGGCGATGCCTCCACCAAGGACTATACCGTGACGGTGAACAAGACTGCCGCAGCCACTGCAAAAGACATCTTAACATTCTCGTTTCCAGGTCTCCCGGTGCCGACCATCGGAGCCAATACGATCACGCTATCACTGCCTTACGGAACGCCCGTCAGTGCGCTTTCTCCGATCTACACGGTATCGCCCCTGGCGTCTGGCAGCCTGTTGTCTGGAAGTGCCCAGAACTTCAGCAACCCAGTCACTTATACCATTACCGCCGAGGATGGTTCCACCAAAGCCTATACCGTCGCGGTCACGATCCTACCAAGAAGTTCGGCCAAGGACGTCCTCACGTTTGTGTTTCCCGGTCTCTCTGCAACGACAATCAGCAGCAACACAGTCACCCTAACTGTGCCCTATGCGACGGATGTTACGGCGCTGGCTCCTACTTACACGTTTTCGGCGCTTGCGACCGGCAGTCCGCTCTCCGGCACTGCCCAGAATTTCAGCAATCCGGTGAGTTATACAATCACGGCGGAGGATGGCAGCACCAAAACCTACACGGTGACGGTTGCAAAAGCTGCGGCCAGCACCCTCAAGTCTCTGCTGACTTGTTCCTTTGGCTCGTTGGGTGCCGCAACACTAACCGGCACCACATGGAACATCTCGGTGGCCCCAAATCAGGCGCTAACGGCCCTCGCTCCCACCTTCACCTTCTCGCCCTTCGCCACACTTAACCCGCCGTCGGGCAGCGCCCAGAATTTCACCAATCCCGTGACCTATACCGTCACAGCCCAGGACGGCAGCACTCAAGCGTACACGGTTGCCGTCCAGTCCTATCAAACGTGGAGTTACTCAGGATCGTTGTTTATTCTAACCACGCCGGACGGAGCCAATCTGGCTGCATCCGCTTCCGAGACGAATTTTCCTCTGCTTGTCAGGCTCAACAGCGGCAACTTCACCTTCAGTCAAGCCCAGAGTGACGGGCGAGACATCCGCTTTGCAACTGCGGCGGGCGTGGTGCTTTCCTATCAGATCGAGCAATGGGACTCAGTGAACGGAACCGCCGCCGTGTGGGTGAAAATCCCCAGCGTCACCGGCAACGCGCGCCAAGAAATCAAGATGTACTGGGGTAAGACTGGGGTGACCAGCGAGTCGAGCGGCAGCGCCGTGTTCAACATAGGCAACGGGTTTGTTAGTGTCTTGCACATGAACGAGACGGTGAGCGATGCGGTGGGCAGCGTCACCCCGATCGACACCGGCACCACCCTGAGCAACGGAATGATCGGCAAGGGACGCAATTTTACGGCCGGCTACGGCATCAATTGTGGGACGAACATCACCAACTTTCCAACTGGGACCAATCCAAACTCGTCGGAAGCCTGGATCCGTCCGACTGCAGCTAACACCACGGTGATGGGCTGGGGCATCGAGCAGGGGCAGGGCAAAATTGTGATGCAACTGGCAAGCCCGCCGCACATCAATATGGATTGTTATTTTGGTGGCGGCAACGTGGCCGGAGCCAGCGCTCTCGCCTTATCACAGTGGATGCACGTTGCGCACACCTTCAAAAATGGTGAGGCGAGGGTCTATGTCAACGGTGTTCTGGACGGCATCAGCAGTGGTGGATCCATGAATATCCCCAGTCCTGCCAGAATGTATATCGGCGGCTGGTATGATAACTACACCTTCACCGGTGACATGGATGAGGTGCGGATCTCCAGCGTGACCCGCTCCCCCGACTGGATCAAACTGGAGTATGAGAACCAAAAGCCTTTGCAGACGTTGTTGGGTAATTTTGTGCAAGCTGGATCGACGTTTTCAGCAACGCCTGGTTCAGTGACGCTCAACGAAGGCACCAGCACGACTCTCACCGCCCAGGCTGGCGGCGCTCAGAAAGTCTATTGGAGCCTTATCCAAAATGGCGTCGAAACCATCGTCGCCACCGACCAGTTCACCTGCAACGTCAACGCTGGCCGCGTCACCGGCAACCAGTCGTTCGTCATCCGTTTCAAGGGGATCTATCCGGCCGGAAATCAGACCGTGGACATTCCCGTGACGGTCACCGATACGATTCCCGATCCGCAGTTTTCCCTGAGCGCCTCCACCAGCCAGTGGGATGGCCGCCAAACTATGACCGTCACCCCGGTCATCTCCAACCTGGCAGCCCTGCAGGCGGCCGGGGTGGCCAACCTCAATTACACTTGGAATGTGGCAGGTGTGGCTGTGGCCAAGCAAATCACCGCTGGCACGCCTACAGTGCCGGGTACCCTGACACTAACACGATCGCAGGGCAGCGGCCCGATGACAGTCTCGTTAGTGCTTGATAACGGCGGCGCGCTGGTTTCTAGCAGCACGACCGTCACGGTGCAAGAACCCGCCAGCGATGCTTGGTTGCAGCGCGCGCCAGGTGCTGCCGAGAAGCCAGTGAGCGGGCAGTTCTTTGCTCGCGACCCAAGCGGCTATGGAACGATCTACTATAATGGCACGCAGAGCGGATCGCCGGCCTCGGTCTATCTGAAAATCTATACCACTGATACCGGCACGGATGTTCCATACGGGACGATCTACCGTCAACTCCTGGGCACCGGTGGCAGCTATGCCTTCAGCGCTGCAATTCTGGGCGGCAAAACCACTTACAAGGTCGTCTATGGCACCACCAGCAGCGGCGGCGTTGATACCATCGTCAATACCGTCACCAATCTGGTGTGCGGAGATGCCTATATCTTGGAAGGCCAGTCCAATGCCGTGGCCACCGACAGCTTGCCGGGGGACGCGACCACTAGCCCGTGGATCCGCACCTACGGCCAGACCACAGCAGCTTGGGGCAACGCGGTGCGCAACGGATCTGATTTTTGGGTCGGCTATTGGGGATTCGACCTAGCCGTCACTCTATCCGCAACTTACAACATGCCCATTTGCATCATCAACGGCGCGGTGGGCGGAACCCGCATCGACCAGCATCAGCCGAATCCGGTGGATCATACGCTACCCGGCAGTCTGTATTCGATTTATGCCACATTGCTCAACCGGGTGGCGGGGGCCAAACTGACGTATGGTATCCGCGGGATTTTCTGGCACCAAGGGGAAAATAACAGCGGTGCGGCGGCCCCAACCGGCGACTGGGATTACAAGTCCTATCAGCAATACTTCGTCGATATGTCCGCTGCCTGGAAGCAGGATTATCCAAATATCCAGCGCTATATCATCTATCAGGTTGCTCCGAATCCCTGTAGCATGGGCGGCAAGGAATCCAGTGACATGCTCCGCGAGATGCAACGCACCCTGCCCCTGCTCTACTCAAAAATGTCCATTCTGTCCACCCTCGGACTGCCTAACTACCTCGGTTGCCATTACAACGCCGCTGGTTATCAGGGAATCGCCGATATGACAACTCCACTGGTCCAGCGCGACTTTTACGGCGCAACTCCGAGTGCTGCCGTCACGGCTCCCACCCTCCAGCGAGCCTACTTCACAACTGCCGCCAAGAATGAAATTGCCCTGGTTTTCGATCAGAATATCTCATGGAACAACGCATCCACGGTCAATTTCTATCTGGATCGAATAGGTGGCAAAGTCACAGCTGGCAGCGCCACGGGTAAAGTCGTCAAGCTCACATTGAATGGCAGTTCAACCAGTCAATCCATCGACTATGTGGTGGACCAGTACTGGAGCAGCAGTGCGACCGATCTGCTCACCGGCACCAACGCACTCTACGCCTTGTCGTTTTACGGAGTGCCTATTGCGCCGCCTATGCCCGCCGCACTCACCGCCACAGCAGGCAACAACCAGGTGGCTTTGAGCTGGGGTGCATCGGTTGGTGCTTCCGGCTACAACGTGAAGCGCTCCACCTCGAATGGCGGGCCGTACACCTTCATCGGCACAGCGGTTAGCAGCGGCTTCACGGATAGCTCGGCTGTCAATGGCACGACGTTCTATTATGTTGTCTCACCCATATCCAATGTGTCATTGCCTGTGACTGCCATGAGTTCGACCTCAGCGGAGGGCCCGGACTCCAATCAAGCCGCGGCAACGCCCAATTCTCCCTACGCCACTTGGGCCACCAATCCGGCACAAGGTCTAACTCCCGGCGTTAACGATGCGCCCATGGCCGACCCCGATCATGACGGCATTTCCAACTTGTTGGAGTTTGTCCTCGGTGGCAATCCGATGGCGGCCTCCCGCACGATTTTGCCGCTGCTAACAAATGCTGGCGGAGTTTGGTCCTTTGAGTACGATCGCAGTCACTTGTCGCTGCCCCCCTCAACCCTGCAAGTGGTGGAATATGGCAGTGATCTAGCAGGTTGGACAGATCTGTCCATCCCGCTGACTTCAGGAGGCGGCGTGACCATCACGCCCGGAGCTTCGTCCGATCATGTGAAGGTGATCGTTCCGACGCCCGGCGATAGGACATTTGTGCGGCTCAAGGTCACTCAGCCATAGGGCAAGACTCTCGCCTGGGTGCAATTCCGGGTAAGAGTTTTGAAAGTTGGCAGCGTCTGTTGGAGTAAAACAAAAGACATGAATACGATGAACATAGGCGCAGTTGTAAGACAGTTCGCGGTATGTGCGGCGTTGCTTGTGAGCAGCGCACGTGCCGACACCACCATTAGCAGCGGCACCTTTACCATCAATGATGCCAACTGCACCAAGGCCGGAACCACCACGACTTGGAATGACACCGGCACTTGCACGATCTCTGCCGGTGCCACACTCGCGACCCTGCCAACCCAGAACAACACCGTCGCTAATAACGATGCCCTCGTCCTCACTGGTAGCGGCGGAACAATCACCTTCAATTTTAATGATAACGACACGGATTTCATGCTGAATGGCGCGGTGTCGTCCACTGCAACCGGCGCGCAGACCCGCGCCATCTACACGGGAAGCGGCGGAAACGGGGACCGCGAATCAGTCACCTTTAACTCACCCATCCCCAATACCGGCAGTGGTGGCGCGCTGGGGCTGAATGTGAATTTCCGGACCCAGACGGGATCAACAAGCTGGGTGAATCTGCCTGCTGTCAATACCTTCACTGGCCCTATCAATTTGGCGATCGGCAGTGGAGGGCCGCCGACCGGCTATCTGACGATCGGTGGCAAGTTGACGAGAAACAGCGGGAATACGAACGGCTCAGGAACCTTGGGCGGCGGCAATTTTCCGGGAGCCATCACTCTAGGCGCGTCCACAATCCTCAACTACGCAAGTTCGGCGGCTCAAACCCTCTCCGGCATCATTTCCGGCACGGGTAACCTGCAAGTCACAGGGACTGGCGCTCTGACACTTTCCGGCGTCAATACCTACACCACCAGCACCACGATTAGCAGTGGCGCTTCGCTGGTTCTTGCAAACTCCGGCGGCTTGAAATTCATTGTGACGGACGCATCCACCAATAAATTAACAGGTGCGGGAAGTGCCACATTGAATGGTGGTTTCACCATCGATACATCGGCGGTTAGCGTTACCTCGGGTTCGTGGACCTTGGTCGATGCCACCACCAAGACATTCGGCGCCACTTTTAACTTGGCCGGCTTCAGCGGTCCGGTCGGCAATATCTATACGAAAGTGGTTGGATCCCAAACCTGGACCTTCGATAAGTCCACAGCCGTGCTTACCCTCAATTCCAAGGCAGTCATCACATCCTTCGGTATTCCCGGTTATGTAGGAGTCATCAACCAAACGGCCAAGACCATCGCGTTGACCGTGCCATATTCGACATCCCTGACCGCCCTCGCGCCGACCTTTACGTTGACGTCCGGGTCGTGCAATCAAACCAGCGGCGCTCCACCTTCGCCCACCTTTGCCACCAACCCGGTGGTCTATGCCGTCACCGACGGTGCTATCGTGAACAATTACAGTGTGACGGTCACCAAAGCCGCCGCCAGCAGCGCGTGTGATATCCTGAGTTGCAACTTCGGTGCGTTGGGGGCCGCCACGGTGTCCGGCACCAAGATCACCCTGATTGTGCCAGTGACCCAAGATATCACTGCGCTGGCACCTACGTTTACGATCTCACCATTGGCCTCCCTCAGTCCGGCTTCGGGCACCAGTCGGAATTTTTCTGCTGATCAGACATATGCGGTCACAGCCGAGAACGGCAGCACCACCAAGACATATACCGTGAGCGTGGTGTCCTATCAGAATTGGAGTTACAACGCCTCACTTTTCATTCTAACCACACCTGACGGTGCCAACCTTGCGGCCGGTGCATCGGAAAGCAATTTCCCGCTGCTGGTGAGGCTCAATTCCGGCAACTTCAATTTCAATCAGGCCCAGCCCGACGGCAGTGACATTCGTTTTGCCACCGTGGCAGGCGCGGCACTTTTCTATCAGATTGAGCAATGGGATTCCACTAACTCGACCGCCGCTGTGTGGGTGAAGGTTCCCACCATCACCGGCAATGCCCGTCAGGAGATCAAGATGTATTGGGGCAAGGCCGGGGTCGCCAGTGAATCGAACGGGGCCAATGTGTTCAATGCAGCCAACGGGTTCGTCAGTGTGTTGCACATGAATGAATCGGTGAGCGATGTGGTCGGCAATACCACTCCCACCGATTCCGGAACCACCCTGACCACCGGCATGATCGGTAAAGCCCGCAATTTTACCTCTGGCAACGGGATTCTGGTTGGCACAGACCTAACCAACTTTCCGACCGGCTCCAACCCGCATTCGTCGGAAGCTTGGATCCGTGCCAGCGTCGCCGGCACCAATGTGATGGGCTGGGGCATCGAGCAGGGGCAGGGTAAGGTGGTGATGCAATTCGCAAGCCCGCCCCATATGAACATGGATTGCTATTTTGGCGGTGGCAACGTGACGGGTGCCAGCACGCTTGCCTTGTCCCAGTGGATCCATGTGGCCCATACCTATCAGAACGGGGCGGCGAAGATTTATGTCAACGGCGTGCTGGATGGCAGCAGCACCGGTGGCACGATGGCGATGCCGACACCCGCCAGAATGTATATCGGCGGCTGGTATGGCTACAACTACGTCGGCGACATGGATGAGGTTCGCATCTCTAACGTGACCCGCTCGCCCAATTGGATCAAGCTGGAGTATGAGAATCAAAAGCCCTTGCAAACGTTGCTAGGCAATCTGGTGCAGGCAGGATCGGCGTTTGCCGCAACACCGCTGTCAGTGACGATGAACGAAGGAACGAGCACGACCCTCAGCGGTCAGGCCGGAGGTGCCCAAAAAGTCTATTGGAGCCTCATCCAGAATGGCGTGGAAACCGTCCTCGCCACCGACCAGTTCACCTGCAATGTTAGCGCCGGCAGGGTCACCGGCAACCAATCGTTTGTCATCCGCTTCAAGGGTGTCTATCCGACTGGTAATCAAACGGTGGACATTCCCGTCACGGTTACCGACACGATTCCCGATCCGGTGTTCACCTTGAGCACCTCCACCAGTCAGTGGGATGGTCGCCAAACCATGACCGTCACCCCTGTCATCTCCAACCTCGCAGCCCTGCAGGCCGCTGGCGTGGCAAATCTCAACTACTCATGGAGCGTGGCGGGTGTGGCCGTTGCCAAGACGATGACCGCTGGAACGCCAACCCAGCCCGGTGTGCTCACAC
>JBAXCM010000068.1:0-13592 GCA_037141475.1 Verrucomicrobiota bacterium
CTCACGACCCACACGCCTCGGCCCGCGCCAGTCGCACGGTCTATCTGGATAAGGGCCAACTCTCTAACACCCCAACGGCCTGAGGACTCCCGCACCATGAAATTCCTTCCTCTGGTGTGGGCCGGCCTGAAACGCAAAAAACTGCGCTCAGCCCTCACATTTCTATCCATTTTCATCGCATTCCTGCTGTTCGCATTTCTCGGCGCACTCAAGCAGGCACTGGGTGGCGGGGTGAGCATGGCTGGCTTGGACCGGCTCATCGTGCGCCACAAGGTATCGCTCATTCAGACGTTGCCGCAAAGCTACAAGGCGCGCATCCAAGGCGTCGCCGGGGTCGCCGCAGTGTGTCACCAGACGTGGTTCGGCGGCATCTATCAAGACCCG
Source organism: Verrucomicrobiota bacterium (assembly GCA_037141475.1). GTDB lineage: Bacteria > Verrucomicrobiota > Verrucomicrobiia > Verrucomicrobiales > Akkermansiaceae > Luteolibacter. Next base: position 385 of record JBAXCM010000068.1, read on the forward strand.
AAAAACTTTTTTCCGAACACGCCGGTTGAGCCGGAGGAATTTTGTGCGATGTTCCCGGAATTTGTGCTTGGCGATGCGGAGAAGCAGGCATGGCTCAACACCCGCACCGGGGCGGTGGTAGGGCGCAGCACGGCCAAGCGATTCCACTGGAAGATAGGTGATCGGATCGCGCTGCGGGCACCGATCTGGGGCGAACCTATCGGCCAGAGCCAATGGGAATTTGACATCGTCGGCATCTTTGACGGTGAAAAGAAAACCACCGATACCAGCCAGATGTTTTTCCGTTATGATTACTTCGAGGAGGCTCGCCAACGCGACAAAGGCCAAGTCGGCTGGTACACCGTGCGCATATCCGACCCGGATGCCGCCGCGAAGATCGCCACAGCCATCGACCAGGAATTCGCCAACTCGCCCGCTGAGACGAAAACCGAAGCGGAGGGGGCCTTTGCCCAAGGGTTTGCCCAACAAATCGGCGACATTGGATCGATCGTCTTGGCGGTAGTCGGTGCCGTGTTTTTCACCATCCTGCTAGTGGCCGGCAACACAATGGTGCAGTCGGTGCGCGAACGCAGCGTGGAACTCGGCGTTCTTAAAGCCATCGGCTTTTCCAATCGCTTGGTGCTGGTGCTAGTGCTGATAGAGTCTTGCTGCATCGCCACCCTCGGTGGCTTTAGCGGCCTCGGCGTGGCTTGGCTCATCATTGCATCGGGCAATCCAATCCCCAGCTTGTTGCCGGTGTTCATCCTGCCGACCCAGACGCTGGCCAGTGGGGCCGTGCTGGCCGTGGCGCTGGGAATTATTGCCGGGGCGTTGCCCGCCTGGCAGGCGATGCGCCTGCGTATTTCCGAAGCCCTCCGCCGTGGGGCATAGCCTCGCAACCTATCCTATATGTCCACCCTGACCCAATTATTTTCCGTGGCTTGGTACAACCTCCGCTCATTGCCGGAACGCAAAGCCGCAGCGCTCACTGCGGCAGTGGGTATTGCTGGAGTCGTCGGCGTGCTCGTCGGCGTGCTGGCGATTGCCGAGGGGTTCCGACGGGCGATGACCGTATCCGGTTCGCCAGATGTGGCGGTGGTGCTGCGCAGTGGCTCGGACAGCGAAATGACCAGCGGCCTCGAGCGTGACGCCACCCGCACGATCGGCGATGCGCCCGGAGTGGCCCGCAATGCCTCAGGCCCGCTGAGCTCGGCGGAGCTGTTTGTGATCATCAACCTGCCAAAACGCAGCACCGGCACCGACGCGAATGTACCCTTGCGCGGCGTGGAACAAGGCGCGTTTGATGTCCGCGGAAATATCCGGATGGAGGCGGGCCGGCGCTTCGCCACCGGCCGCAACGAGGTGATCGTCGGTGCCGGTGCCGCCCGCGCATTCGGCGGTCTTGACGTCGGCAAAACGATCCGGGTCGGCCAAAACGAATGGCAGATCGTCGGAATATTTTCCGCCAACGGCGGCCTTGCCGAATCAGAGATCTGGGCCGACACCGCCGTGCTGCAGCCGGCCTATCACCGGAACAACAGCTGTCAGTCGGTTTACGTTAGATTAACATCCGCGGCGGCGTTTCAGGAATTCAAGGACGCGCTGACCACAGATCCCAAGCTTAGCGTCAAGGTCCTTCGGCTGTCGGATTTCTATGAGGAGCAATCCACCGCAGTCACCAAATTCATCACCACCATCGGAGTGTTCATCGCCACCCTGATGGGTCTGGGTGCCCTGTTCGGCGCGCTCAACACCATGTACAGCGCGGTGGCCGGCCGCAGCCGCGAGATCGCCACCCTGCGGGCGCTGGGTTTTGGCGCGGGACCCGTGGTGTTTTCGGTGATGGTCGAGTCGGTGCTGTTATCCATCGTCGGCGGCGGCCTCGGCGCAGCCACCGCCTATCTGCTATTCGACGGCTACCGCGCCTCCACCATCAACTGGCAATCCTTCAGCCAAGTCACCTTCTCCTTCCAAGTGACACCTGTTTTACTGGGCAAGGCCATCGCGTTCGCTACCCTCATCGGCATCGGCGGCGGCCTGTTTCCAGCACTGCGTGCCGCACGCCAGCCAATCGCCTCCGGCCTGCGCGAGTCCTGAGGAACTCGCCCTATCATTCCACTCGCATGGCAAGTCAGGCGAATTGTGCAATAAGAAGACGTGCCCGAATCAGAATGCCTGAAAATGAACCGAAATTTGGAAAAAATTGCCGAATTTTGAACAAATTTCTTGAATTTTTTTCTTGCTGGTTGATATCCCAGCTTCTATTTCTCCGACGTGTGAAGCCGTTCATCGAAATTTCCCTATGAGGGGCTTACCTTCCATGATGACCCCCCGTGCAAATCCCAATTGGAATACCCGGCCGCTCAAAATCGGGCGTCATTTCAGCTCGACTCGCTCCATGAAAGCCGAATGAGTCAAGAGCCGGAATGGAATGGGTCTGCTGCTTCGAGTGGGGACCGGCATGAGCACAAGCTGCATCCGCGCACGGTTGGTTGGTTCGGCACCACGTGCGTGGCGATGGGCGGCATCAATCAGAGTTTATTTTTGATTGGAGCGCTATTCATTGGGCAAGAGTCGATCTTGGGGCAGGGCAGCGCGGCGGTGCCGTTGCTCATCGTCGGCTTGCTGTTGAGCTGGGCAGCGACGCCCGGCTGGACTGAATTGATTCTGATGTATCCCAACCGGGTTGGAGGCATTGCCGCTACCTGCGCGGAGGCATTCCGGCCATATAGCCCGGTGTTAGCTAATCTCACGGGGGTGTGTTACTGGTGGGGCTGGGTGCCGACCTGCGGGCTAACGGCGCTGCTGTCTGCCTCAGCGATCAACCAGTGGTATGCGCCGTGGTTTCCCGTGCCGCTGATGGCGGCGTGCATCGTGACCGTGTTCACCGTGGTGAACCTCTGTGGCGTGAAATGGGTGATGCGAATGGCCATGCCCATCGCCTCGGCATCCGCAATACTCGCGTTCTTGTCAGCCGTCATTCCGATATTCAGTGGCTCGGTCGATTGGCAACAGGCGTTTACCTATCACCTCACAGTGCCTTTTCAGGGATTTTTCGGTCAGGTCACCAGCGTGATGGCCGGGATCTATCTAATCGGTTTCGCCGCGCCGGCGTTTGAGCAGGCGTCCTGCCACGTCGGGGAAACCATCAATCCCAACAAGAACGTGCCGCGTGCGATGCTGGCCAGCGCCGTGCTCGCCTCGCTCTATTTCATCATCCTGCCTGTGGTGTGGCTTGGAGCTTTGGGACCGGAGCCGTTGGGCAAGGAACTCGCGCTGGAGCTCGGGCCCACGTTCGCTCCCCTACTTGGCGGCTTGGCCAAAGCCGCGGCGATCTGGTTCATGATTCTCAACATGTTTCATGGCACAATAGCGCCATTGGCCGGGGCAGCCCGCACGCTGGCCCAGCTGGCTGAAGACGGGTTGTTGCCGGAGTTCATGGCGAAGCGCTCCAAGACCGATGCGCCGTGGGTCACGACGGTGCTAACGGCGGTAATGGCGATCGCATTTCTCCTCATCGGTGATCCGGTATGGCTGATTGCAGCGGCCAATCTTACCTATCTGATTGGTATCGGCATGCCTAACATCGCGGTCTGGCTCTTGCGCAAGGATGAGCCCGGCATGGCACGGCCATATCGGGCACCGCGCGGCACGATCATGTTGGGGGTTGTAGCCGCAGGTATCTGGGGGCTCTCCACCGTGCTTGGCTTCCAACAATTCGGCATGAGCACGGTGCTCATCGGCATCACCTTTGCCTACTCGGGGGCCGCGCTTTACGCTTGGAGAAAGATGGCGGACCGTCGCAAGAAGGGTCTGCCAATCATCGCCCGAACGCTGCATTTGAAACTCACCGGGGCGATGCTCTTGGTGTTGGCCTTTGATGCGGTCGGCTACTTCATCGCGATTGAAAACGTGCCGCGCTACGACGTCGGCTTAATCACCGCACTCGAAGATATCTTTGTGGTGGTGGCGCTGCTGACCATTGCCATCGGGTTGATTCTGCCGGGCATGATCGCCCATTCCGCAGTCGAAGTTTCCAAAGCCTCCGACCTGCTGGTCAAAGGAACCTTGGCCGATTTCACCCGCGCCATGCAGGCCTTGGCCGCCGGAGATCTGGATGCCGCCAAGGCCAACTTCACGCTGTTGCGCGTGGTCGTTCATTCCCGAGATGAGGTCGGCGACATGGCAGAAAATTTCAACCGTTTGCAGGAAGAAATCGGGCTGGCGGCAGTGGGTTTGGCTGGCGCCCGAGAAGGGCTATTGGCGAGCCGTGAGGCGCTCACCATCGTCAACCAGCAACTGCAGGATGCAAATGCACAACTGACACACGAATTGGCTGAACGCAAAATGGTGGAGATGTCGTTGCGCGAATCTCAACAGCACCTCAGAGAGGTCCAAACCGCCTTGGACGAACACGCCTTGGTCGCCATTGCCGACCAGACTGGCCGGCTCACTTATGTCAACAAGAGGTTCTGTGAGGTTTCCCAATACGCCCAGGACGAGCTGGTGGGTCAGACGTTCCGCATCGTAAACTCAGGCTTCCACACCAAAGAATTTTTCGCCCAGATGTGGCAAACGATTGGCAAAGGGCGGATCTGGCAAGGCGAAATTCAAAACCGGGCCAAGGACGGCAGCCCATACTGGGTAGAGACGACCATCGTTCCATGCCTCAATGCACAGGGTAAGCCATACCAATACATTGCGATTCGCACTGATATCACAGCGCGCAGGAAGACGGAGTTTGAGCTGGCGAATGCGCGTGATGCCGCACAGGCGGCGAACCGTAGCAAGTCACAGTTTTTAGCAAACATGAGTCATGAGATCCGAACACCAATGAACGGTGTGATCGGCATGACCGGATTGCTGGAGGAAACCACGCTCGATCCTGACCAACAGGATATCGTCCAAACCATCCGCAAGAGTGGCGACCTGCTTCTCACCATCATCAATGATATCTTGGATTTCTCGAAGATCGAAGCGGGCAAGTTGGCATTTGAAATGCACAACTTCAATTTGCGCGAGGTTGTGGAAGACACCTTGGAGATGCTGCAGGAAACGGCCCGTGCCAAGGGACTTGAGTTGTCGGGAATGGTGGATGAAAATGTGTTTTCTCAGGTGAGCGGTGATGCCGGGCGGCTGCGCCAAGTGCTCACGAACTTGCTTAACAACGCGATCAAGTTCACCGTCGAAGGAAAGGTGATCTTGCGGGTAACTGCAGTGTCCGACAAAATGCTGCGCTTTGAAATTATCGACTCCGGCATTGGCATCAGCCTCAGTGATCAGGAGCGGCTGTTCCAACCCTTCAGCCAAGTGGATGGGTCGGCTGCCCGTAAATATGGCGGTACCGGCCTTGGTCTTGCCATTGCCCGTCAATTGGTCCAGTTCATGCAGGGTGAAATTGGCGTGACGAGCCGCCTTGGCCACGGCTCAACGTTCTGGTTTACCGCTCACTTCGAACATCAGTCATCCATTGACCAACGCCTGAAGCCAAACCAACCCGCCAATCCTCAGGTGACGGCTGATGCCATATCGCCAAGTTCCTGGGTACTCCGGCCGATGGCTAGGATTCTTCTGGCAGAGGACAACATGATTAACCAGAAGGTTGCTCTCCGAATGCTGGCGAAATTCGGTTATCAAGCGGATACCGTGGCCAATGGCAACGAGGTGCTGGAGGCAATCAAGCTCTTGCCTTATGATATCATCTTCATGGATTGCCAAATGCCCGAGCTGGACGGCTACGAAACCACGAAACGAATCCGTCTGGCGGGTGGTCGGCGCATTCATATTATCGCCATGACCGCCAATGCGATGGAGGGGGATCGCGAGAAATGCCTCGACGCCGGAATGAACGACTACATATCCAAGCCCGTGAAAGCCTTGGATATTCAAGCCGCCCTGAGCCGCTGGCAGCTGACTGATTCTAACTAAATCAGCGGGGTGGGCTGCAGGGGCCAAGCAAGGTCTCAATGTGCGTGATCCAGGAATCCTACAGGGTCAAATTCTTGGATTTGAGGATTCCACGGTGGTGCCGGGATGGCCACTGGACTGTCTGGCGGCAAAGGATTGGATAAGGGGAGAGAGAAATTGTCCGTGGTGTCCCAGTCGTCGTCGCAGTCGGGGCTTGCGCCGGGGTCCAAACCCGTCGATACTGGCCACCATGTTCACGCCGAAGTGGAAAAAGGACGCCAAACTGCTCGCCAAGGGCGCGCTGAAATTTATTCATTACAAACGCGATTTGCTAAAGCCGGAGCGTGTGGAGGAGATTCGTTCGCGGCGGCAGGACGTGTTGGCGGCCATCCAAGCGGGTGATCGCAGCAAGTTTGACGAGGCATCCAAGCAATTGCGAGCCGTCTGCGAGAACGCGCTGCCGCACGAAAAGCCCCTCACTTGGTTCGAGGAAAACGTCGAGGTGATCTTTGTCGCCGTCGTCATCGCACTGGGCCTGCGGGCATACTACCTCCAACCGTTCCGCATCCCCACCGGCTCAATGATGCCCACCCTCAACGGCATTATCGGCAAAAAAGCCCCGGAGGCCACCTGGCCCAGCCTGCCCGTCCGCATCAGTCAGCAATTCCTGCGCGGCCGCTCATACGTGAAAATCATCAACGACCGGGACCGCCAGATCCGATTCATTGACAACCGCAGACCTGACCTCGCCGATTACCAGTGGCTGCATTTTTTCAGCCGTTCGCAACTCAGATTCACCAATTCCGACCCGCTGATGTTGCCAGCCCCCGTCACCCAAATGATGGAAATCGGCCTCGCTGAAGCGCTGCAAACCGCCCACGCCAACAACGGCATCCTGAAAAAAGGCACCGTCCTTTGCGAGGGCTACATCGATAGCGGCGACTTGGTATTGGTGGACAAATTTTCGTATCACTTCCGCAAGCCCAAGCGCGGCGAGGTGTTTGTCTTTGATACCATTGACATCCGCGGCATCCATCAAGCTGCTGGTGACCAGGCCGCCGGCTCGCATTACATCAAACGCCTCTGCGGTGTGCCCGGCGACCAGCTGTCCGTGAGTTCCCCGTTTCTGTTGAACCATGGCAAAATCGTCCAAGAACCCGGCATTCAGCGCGTGAGCCAGGCCCAGGGGCTCTACTCCATGAACCCGAACGGTTATGGTCTGGCCGATCCCCGTTATGGCCAGGACGACCCCCCCCCACGCCGCCGCTATCCCTATATCTCCAAGGCTGACGATGTGTTGGAACTCGCCGACCACGCACCGCCCGGTTTGCGAGAATACGCCGCACTCGGCGACAATACCGGCAATTCTCTCGACTCACGTTACTGGGGCACGGTCAAGGAATTTAACTTGGTCGGCCCAGCGCTTATCTCGCTCTGGCCCTTCGTGACTGGCACCAAACTGGAGATCGGTGCTGGTGATTTCTCCGTTGGCCACTGGGGCTTGATCCGCTGACGCCTGTGTCCGCCGCCTCCGACATCACCCGGCGGGCGAAGTCAAATCTGGCCTTCGCCCTCAATATCCTGCCCAAAGAACGGCGCGATGACGCGGTCGTCTTCTATGCCTTCTGCCGTTCCATGGATGATCTGGCGGATGCGCCGGGGTTGCCACTGGACCAGCGCCGGGCGGCCTTGGATGCTTGGAAAAGCGGCTTAAGCGACGGGTTTGCCGCGCCAGACGAGTTTCAACAGGAACTCCTCAGTTTGCGCGAGCGCCACCAACTCCCCAACCCGCTGCTCCTCGCCATCATCGATGGCTGCCTGATGGACCTCAATCCCCAGCGCTTTCAAACATGGGACGATCTGACAAAATACATCTGGCAGGTCGCCGGTGCCGTTGGCCTAGTATCCATCCGTTTGTTCGGTTGTGTAGATCCGGCCTCCGAACCCTACGCCGTCACCCTCGGCCAGGCCCTGCAACTCACCAATATCCTCCGCGACATCCACGAGGATCTCGCCAACGGCTCCCGCATCTATCTGCCAATCGACGATCTGGTCCGCTTCAACTACACGGAGGCCGACCTCCTGCGCCGCGTCTGCGACGAACGCTTCCTGGCGCTGATGGCCCATCAGGCCGAACGGGCCGACGCGCTGTTTCACAAGGCCGCCGCCTGTCTGCCGGCGGCCGACCGTGGCGCATTGCTGCCAGCGCGCATCATGGCCGAGATCTATCAAGTATTGCTGCACCAGATGCGTGACGACGGGTTCCGGGTTTTTGATACGCGTTACCGGGTGTCAACCTCGCGCAAGCTGGCGATTCTATCGAAATATATGTTTGGCTGAGTTCTTGCTTGAATTGAGGCACCAAACAGCTTGAATGGCTGGCGTGATCCGCTGGCCATTGCTTTTGCCGCTCCTTGTGCTCGGTGCCTGTGCCACCACCAAGCACCCCTTGGTGGTCAAACAGTTCCGGATGCTCAATCAGCAAACCGACGCCGTGGAAGATCCTATGGTCCGCGGGGAAAAACAACGTCGCTTGCACGGGGCCGTCAGTATGGCCGAACGGGCCGAACGCCTCGGCACCTATTACACCATCCTTTGGAATGCGTCACAGGCAACCTCTGTCGGCGAGGTCGAGGTGCTCTTTGAATACCAACAAGGCACCACGGCGAGTTTGGTCAAACGCCACGTTCAACATTTTCCCGCCACCCAGGCGTCTGGCAAAGTCGAATTTTCCATCATCGGCAAGGACTACCTTGAAAATGGCCGTGTGCTGGCATGGCAGGCGACTCTCAGCCGCGGTGGGCGGGTAGTCGCCACCAAAAAGTCCCTCCTCTGGCAATGATTTCTGCGGCACCGATTGGGAGATTTTTGACGCCCATCAGGGATTTCCTGCCTACTTTGCCATGAGATCAAGGGCTCCAACCCTGCAAAAATCCCGGAACCTTTACGGCCTTGCCCGGGTGGGGTTTTGACGGTAGCCTTCTCCAGCTTGTCGTCACAAAACCAGATGCGCTCTTCTTTGATATGATAACCAACGAGGGTCAACCCATCAGCCAGCGACTGCTCTCCCGCTATCGGATTCCGTCCATGATTGGAATCCTGCCGATCATCGTGGCTCTCCTTGGTTTGGCCGCCATGACGCCGCTGGCCTCCGGCGGCCAGCAATTGCGTGGCCACGTGCCAGCCGCCGTGGCATCTTTGCAACCCGTTGAGCATCTGCCAGCCGCCCATCACCTGAAACTGGCCATCGGTCTGCCACCGCGCAATCCGGATGCACTCACCCGGTTACTTGCTGACATTTATGACCCGACCAGCCCGAACTACCGCCATTTTCTCACACCGGGGCAGTTCACCGAAAAATTCGGGCCAACCGCACAAGACTATGCGGCGCTTGTCGAGTTCGCTACGGCTAACGGCCTGTCGGTGACCGCCACCCATCCGAATCGCCTGGTCTTGGATGTGGACGGCACTGCCGCAGATGTTGAAGCGGCCTTCCATGTGACGCTGCGGACCTATCAACACCCGCGGGAGCCGCGGACGTTCTTCGCGCCAGACGCCGAGCCTACCCTCGATCTGGCCACTCCCGTCCTGCATATCAGCGGCCTCGACAATTATTCGCTGCCCCATCCTAACCACAAGATCAAGCCCCTTGATGCCGTGGCTAGGGCCACACCCAATGCTGGATCCGCCCCGGGTGGTGCCTATGCCGGCAACGACTTCCGTGCCGCCTACGTGCCGGGAACGACGCTCACTGGCGCGGGCCAGAGTGTTGGTTTGTTGCAGTTTGACGGCTACTACGCGAGTGACATCACGGCCTACAAAACTCAGTTTGGATTGCCCGACGTGCCGCTGGTCAACGTCGCGGTTCTTGGTGGCGTGAGCACACCGGGCACCGGCAATAGCGAGGTATGCCTCGATATCGAGATGGTCTTGTCGATGGCCCCGGGCATCTCAACCCTTTATGTTTACGAGACCCCCAATGGTGCCCCGTGGTCGAGTGTGCTCAGCAAAATGGCCAATGACAATCTAGCCAAACAGCTGAGCTGCTCGTGGGGCGGCGGTGGTCCGGATGCAACTTCCGAGACCATCTTCAAACAAATGGCCACCCAAGGCCAGTCGTTTTTCAATGCCACCGGCGACTCGGATGCCTTCACCAGTTCGATTTCCTTTCCCTCGGATAGCCCTAACATCACGCAGGTCGGTGCCACGACTTTAACGACCTCCGGGGCGGGTGGCTCGTACGTCTCGGAAACCGTTTGGAACTGGGGCGGCGGTGTTGGCAGTAGCGGCGGCAGCAGCACCTACTATGCCATTCCCACCTGGCAGGCCAGCACCAGCATGGCCACTAACCAAGGTTCCATATCGAAGCGCAATGTTCCCGATGTGGCACTAGTCGGGGATAATGTGTACGTCCGCTACAACAATGGCAGTTCCGGCGCCTTCGGCGGCACCAGCTGCTCTGCCCCATTGTGGGCTGGCTTCACCGCTCTCATCAACCAACAGGCCATTGCCAACGGCCGTTCTCCCGTCGGCAATATCAACACAGCCATCTATGCGCTTGGCAATGGCGCGAGTTACTCATCGACGTTTCACGACACCACCACTGGCAATAACTTCAGCAGCACCAGCCCTAGCAAATTCTCCGCCGTTGCCGGATACGACCTGTGTACCGGTTGGGGGACCCCTGCCGGTGCCGCCCTGATCAATGCTTTGGCCGGCACGCCTGAGTACTTGCAAGTGGCGATGCCCGCGTTTGCTCCAAGCGGCCCGGTGGGCGGCCCGTTCAGCCCGCTATCAGTGACTTGTACCCTGACGAACACCGGTCCTTCGGCCATCAACTGGTCCGCTGCCAGCCCCCAAACCTGGACGAGTCTTTCTGCCGCCAGCGGAACCATTGCGGCCGGTGGCAACACCAGTTTCACATGGTCCATCAACAGTGGTTCCAATGTTCTCGCTGCTGGCATATATCCCGGCACGCTGACTATCACCGATCTGGGCACCGGCCTCGGCCAGGGCCAATCCCTCAGCCTAACCATCACCGGCCCGCCCGCCAATCTCGTCGCCTCCCCCGGCAATAACGCAGCCAAGCTCACGTGGAGCGCCGCGGGTGGTGCCACCTCTTACAATGTGAAACGCTCACAAGCCAGTGGCGGACCCTATCTAACGGTTGGCACCAGCAGCAACACGAGTTATACGGATGCAACGGTCACCAATGGAACCAGTTACTTCTATGTCGTGTCCGCCACCAATGGCGCGGTGGAAAGTGCCGACACCGCCGAGGCAAGCGTTGTTCCAGTGGCCTTGGCATCCACCACAACGCTGACGTCATCGCCCGGCAGCGGTGGCACCTATGGCAGCGCCGTGACCTTTAGCGCCACCGTGGCGGGTGGCGGAACGACGGCCATTGGCACGGTGACATTCAAGGATGGATCCAACGTGCTTGGCAGTGCCTCCCTCAATGCCGCAGGCCTTGCAACCTTCACCACCAGCGCGCTCGCCGTGGGAAGTCATGGGTTAAGCGCCAGTTTTCCGGGAGATGTCACCTATGCAGCCAGCACTTCCGCCAGTCTTGGTTACACCGTGAGTCAGAAGCCGGTGACGATCACCGGGGTTACCGCATCTAACAAAATCTATGACGCCACCACTGGCGTCGTTCTATCCGGCGGCTCGGTCTCCGGTTTGGTCGGTGCGGACGTGGTGAACGTGGTCGCTGGCAACGCCACTTTTGCCAGTGCCAATGCTGGCAGCCAAGCCGTCACCACCACCGCTTTTGCGCTCGGCGGCCCCAATGCCGCGAATTATGTGCTCTCGGCGCAACCCACCGTGGCCAATGCCACGATCTCTCCGCGGCCGATCCAACTCAGCGGCACACAGCCTTATGACGGAACGACGGTGGCGGCAGCAGGTGTCTTGTCGATCACTAACAATCTCGATGGTGCCGGTCTGACGTTGACCGGCACAGCCAACCTTGCAGGCGAAAACGTCGGAGCGCAGGCGGTTTCCACCGGTGTGGCAGCGGCGCGGATCCAGAGTGCGACCGGCAATACCGGCAGCAGTTCTGCAAGTTCGTTTAGCGTAATGCTGGCAGCGCCCCCCGCCACGGGCAACACCTTAGTTGCCATCATTTCCACTCGTGGCACCAGTGCCAGTCGGATCACCGGCATCACCCAAACCGGGGTTTTGTGGTCGCGTGCCGCTCAGGCCGCCAATACCAATGGTACCACCACGGAAATTTGGTATGCTCTGAATGTGTCGGGCGCGGCCACCTCACTGACCATCGCCCAGGCATCCGCACTGCGCTCGGCTGCGGTGGTCATTGAATATGCAGGCATTTTAGCTACCAATGCACTCGACCAAACAGCCAATGCCACCGGCAGCAGCACTGCGGCTGCGACAGGCACCACAACCACCACCAGCCAAGCCAATGAGGTATGGGTGGGAGGCATCGGGTTCATCAACAGTTCGCCGACGCTGGGCAGTATTCTCAATGGCTTCACCACGGTGGCGAGCGCCCAGTCCACCCGCAGCAGCTCCAGCAGCAACGCCAAGGTGTATGCCCTCGAGAGGATCGTGAATCTATCTGCAGCAGCGACCTCCGGTGGAACTCTCAGCACGTCGGCACAATGGTCCGGTGCACTAGCCACCTTCAAGGCAGTGCTCCCATCCAGCCTGGCTCTGGCGGGGCCGGCTTCTTCTAACTACACCACCGTTGGGGCCACTGGCTCGGTGCTGGTCACGCCCAGGCCGGTAACGGTCACCGCAGTGAGCGCAACCAAAACCTATGATGGCCTGACGGCAGCCACTGGCACGCCCGTTTTGGCACCGTCACTCGTCGTGGGTGATACCACAAGTAATCTCTCGCAAGCGTTTCAAAGTAGCTCTGCAGGCAATGGCAACAAGGTGATTATTCCAAGCATCACCATCAACGATAACAACGGCGGTGCAAATTATGCCATTACTTTGGTCAACTGCAACACGGGCACGATTCTCCCAGCTGGGGCTACGATCACTCTCACAGGACTCGCTTCCACCTATGATGGCAACCCCAAGCCGGTCACCGCCACCACCACCCCGGCCGGGCTGAGCGTGGCCGTCACTTACAATGGATCCGCCACAGTACCGAGTGCCGCAGGCAGTTATGCAATCAGCGCCAGCGTGAGCGATCCAAACTACACCGGCAGCACCACCGGCACACTTGTGATCGGCCAGGCCACCGCCACCATCGGGTTGACCAATCTCACCCCGACTTACGATACATTGCCCAAAGCGGTCACCGCCACCACCACCCCGGCCGGGCTGAGCGTGGCCGTCACTTACAATGG
>JBAXCM010000069.1:0-13580 GCA_037141475.1 Verrucomicrobiota bacterium
GTCTTTAAATACATGATGACAGGAGGAGTGGGGGGGGACGCCCGAGATGGAATGGGCGTCCACAAGGCTAGCTAAACCCACCCCGTCTGCAACCCGGAACGGCAAAATCAACAAGATGTGGTGGATTAATCCTGATTCAGGTACAAGATGCTGTGTATCGGATATTTCGGAAAACCGAAGGATATTGCGATTTCAGGGGCTTAGATTCTTTCCTCGGTGTGTGGTCCCAAGAAACCGACCTCAATCGGAGCAATCCATCATCCTCGATCACTTCCTGAGCCATTGGACGCCAATGAGGCTCAAATTCCAGGGATTTTACGGATCAGGTCGAAGTTGCAGATGGTGCGTTGGATGCGGCCGGAAGGATCGAGCATGAGCGAGCCCTCCGGAGTTGCTGATACGAGGAGATGATCTCCGGCGAGATTGAGCATTTCATATCCCATGGCGGCCAGATCGGCAGCGGTCTCCTGCAGGATGGTCCGGTACTGGTTGTCGTCAAGGAGGTGATGCTGATAGGCTTGGCAGGCATCCATGGCGATGGTGATTTTATACCCGTGGTGGGGCTGCTTTTGGAGGGTTTTCATATCATCATTGAAGGATAACAGAAAGTCGTATTTGCCGATGAACAAGTGGGCCAGTTGGCGTCTCTCCAGTCTGGCGAGAGTGCTGCGCATGATTTCCTCCGCCTCTTGGGCGTTGAGGAGCCGGTCATTCAATGCTTGGCTGATGGTGGTGAGACCCCAGTGTTGGTTGGCGGGCGAGTAGCCGATCTCGGGATCGATGCCGCGCCAGCAGCCCCACAGCACATAGTAATCGTGGTGCTCTGAGAGGATTGATTCGGGGTTTTCTTCGGGTGTGAGGTGATGGGAGGCAGCTTCGTAGCGGCGCGGATCATGGTTGAAGCGGGCCATCGTAGAGCGCTGGCCGGTGCGGTAAATGGCCCGCGGATGGGTGGCGCTGATTCCGTTACTTCGGAGGGTTTCGGCAATGAGCACTTCTTCAAAGGGGGAATTGTAGCCATGCTGCACGATGGGCGAAGGGAGTTCATCGAGTGGGTTGCTTTCGGGGAGAATGCCGACCCTCGAACGCTTGTAAACCAAATGAATATTGTCGGGGGTGACGGAATGGTACACTTCGTTTTTGGATGAGAGGCGGATCCTGTCGCGGCTCCGCCATTTTTCCGGGAGAAAAAAGTTGAACAGTTTGTGATTGTTGCCGAGCACCCAGAGTTTGCCGCCGTTAGGTGTTGGGCCAAAGATATAGGGGATGTTATTGACGGTGAGGCTAGTGAGTTCGCTGGGCATGTTATTCAAATTGGAATCATCGAAGCGTTCATAAATGTGCTGCCAGTATTGTCGGCGGCGTGAGAGGCCGTAAAACCGTTCATGTTCGGCGGTTCGCCGCAAGAGCTCGTAATCGATGAGGGCGTAGGGATATTGGTCGTTTTTGCGCAACAGCTTGCCCTGCTTGTTGACCCTGAGGATGATGTGGGCGGGCTTGGTGTCGAGCACCTTGAATCCGCTTGGAATCATGTCTTCAAAGTACGCTTTTTCCGTTAGTTCATCACAAGTTTCGGGGCACAGAGAGCCCTGTTTGAGGAGGTCGTCCAATCCGAGGCCCTTCACCCATGAATAGACCATGATATACTGGCGGCTAATATCGAGTTCCACCGGGTCAAAATTTTCGGTAAGGGTGGTATCCTTGTCCATGACGGACTTGCTGATGCGGAAACTGTCCGAGCTGCGGCCGAGTTCCCAGTTTTGGCAGACTTGGGCCGGGACGAAGATGGCGAGGGGTCGTTGGGTCAGGAAGCGTTTGTGGCGGCCGAACACGCCTCTGCGCAGTTCTAATAATTTGCCAAATTCCTCAAATGGGCCGTTCCATCGAGCGCTGGCGAAATCCTCGTCGGAGATGAATTTGGACCTGGATGTCAGGAGCGGGTTGACGTCCTCGCCGATGCGGCAGAACTTGACGACAAGGTCCAGGCTGCGGCCAAGCACCGGTTTGGTGGCAACCTTGTAGACGGCGCTTGTTCCCGGCAAGCGGGTGCCGTGGTGAAAGAAATACTCTTGGTCGTACCAATTTTCAGGCAGCAGGCAGCGCAGTACCGGCACCCCAAAATCGGTGAGGTAGAGGTCACCGCCATTGGGTGGTTTGAGGTGTTTGTATTCGATGCCAAACGCCTTGTATTTTTTTTCTGTGACGAGGGATTCCAAGCCGCTGAGATCCCCTAGCTGAGCTAGGGTTGCATTGGGCAGTGTTGGTTTGGAGCCGGCTGAACTAGGGGTTGGAGATTGGCTCATAATGGAAACCTTATGAAGAGGCGCGATGGCTGTCAATCCCGTTAGCCTCGCATCACAGTGACCACCAGCACAGTCTCGAAGCCGGCGCGCCGGAGAGCGGTGGCACAGGCTTCGGCCGTCGATCCTGTTGTTAGGACGTCGTCGATGAGCACAGCCCCCGGGCCACCGGTGCAGGTGAGGTGGCGCTGGCCTGCGGAGGTCAGAGCGAAGGCAGCGTGGAGGTTGTGGAGCCGAGCCCTGCGGCCTAACATCGTCGGTGTGTCGGTCCGGCGGATGCGTTTGAGGGCGGCGAGCACAGGCAGGGAGGTGAGCTTAGCCACGACGCGGGCGATTTCGGCGGCTTGATTGAAATTCCGGTGTTGGAGGCGTGAGCGGTGGAGAGGCACCGGGACGAGTGGCCAGTTGGCGCTGAGGGCGGGGCGGAGGCGAACGTCGCTGAATGCTTCGGTGGCAAGGCGGCCCAATTCTGCGGCTAAATGGATGGCGCGGGAGTATTTCAGTTGGTGAATGAGTTGGCGGGTGCGTTCGTCGCGCAGCATAGCGGGGCGGGCAAAGGCAAAGGCGAAGGCGAGTTTGCCGCAATTGGGACATTGGAACGGTTCGTCGATGCGTCCTTGGAACGGCTCTCCGCATTTTTCACAAAACGGCGGGGTGAGCCGCGGCAGGTCCTTGTCGCAGGAATCGCACAACGAACGGCCGTCTTGGAGGACTCGTTCGCAAAGCGCGCACTGCGGGGTATAGACGAAGTCGAGCAGGCGGTCGGCGAGATTCTGCCAGCGATGGACCGGGACAAGCATGGCACAATCTAACGTCACTGGTGAAGATGGCAAGCTTGAAGTGAGCTTGGTTTGTGCTGCATCTCGTGTCTAAGTTCGCATTAGAAATCAACGTTCATCGTTCGGCAATCATCAATCGTTCGGCTGAGCTCACGCCGAAGTTCTCATCACATCACCCCGGGTTCGGGGCTTGCGTTGGAAGGGGCGCAGGGATACTCTGTGGGCATGGAAAGCCACGAATGGCGCGAACAGAGCGCCGAGGGACTCAGGTATTACAGGGCAACCCACCATGGGGAGCGTTGGACGATTCTGAGCACGCTCAAAACCGACCCGGATTGGGAAAAGCTGGATCCGGGGGCGATACCGGAGGACGTGTGGCGGGCGCTGCGCGATGTGGTTTGGCGGAAATATCAGCGACGGCGCTGCCCGTGGGAACGGGTCATGGAACTCGACAAAATCCTCGGCGACGAGCCCTCGCCTGAGGGCCGCTGAGGGTGGGCGGTTCAGCCGCCGAACATTTCGGTCCAGTGGCTGCCAGAGCAACCCAGGCCGATGCGGCGCTGGCCGGGGCTGAACATGTTTTTGTGGTGGCCTGGGGAATAGAACCAACCCATGTTGGCGGCATGGGCTTCCGGGCTGCCCATGAAGATATTTTCGCCGGAGGCGGAGGTACCGAAGTTTTTGGCACGGTCCCAAGGGGATTTTTTACCTGGGACGGGTGAGTCGTGAGCGAAGAATCCTTTTTCGGCCATATCGTTTGAGTGATCGCGGGCGGCATCGCAGAGTTTGGGATCCAGCACGAGGGCGTTGAGGCCGACGAGCATGCGCAGTTCATTGCATTCCTCGATGCCTTTGGCTTCTTCGGCGGGGATTTTCTTATCTTGGGCGAGTTTGCGGTTTTGGGTGATGATCTTCAAATCGTTGCGCTCAAAGCCGCTGATCCCTTCTGCCGCAGCTTTTTCCTCTGCTTCCAGAGGGCCGGTTGAATCAAACGGAGCAACAAAGAGGACCGCGTTGTGGGCGGCATCGCGGAATTTGGCCAAGGCCAGCACCTGTTTGCGTTGCGCCTGCAATTTCTCTCCGCCGGCCTCGATGAGTTGGGCCGGATTGGGTTCCAGCAGTTTGCGCAGTGCATCGACGGCTGGCATGCTCACCGTGGTGAGCAATGGCTTCATCGCGTCGTCCCCCTTGCCATAAACTCCCTTGAACGCGTCGCGATGCTTGCGGATTTGCAGGCGCACATCGCCTTTCTTCCCTACCAATGTCTTCGCAGTGGCGCTCACTTGGCTCAGGTAGTTGTCGCGCTGGGATGGCCAGATTTTCTCAATTTGCACGCTGAGCCGCCTGAGGTCGGTGGCGGATAGGTTGGCCACCGATGCAATCAATGCATCGACATTTTCGCCTTTGGTGGTTTTGGCTTGGAAGCTGGCTAGTAGTTCGTCGGCCGGACTTGGGGCGGCGGGCAGGGGCAGCGCCAGTAGCAAAGAAAACAGAAAGGAAAGATTTTTCACAGCGGCAAGTATTGACTGCCATTCGGCGGCCTTTGGCAACGGAATTATTTGGGCGAGCAGTCATCTCTCTCAACCTATGTGTTAGGCGTCGTCGCCCTCGGCGACATTCACAGTTCCTGATCTCGATGGGAAATGCTTAGGCCCATTTTTCCGGGCCAACGGCTCATCCCTTCATCGGCAACCTTCATGACGTCTTTCAACCCCGGTCGATCCAGCGTTATGCGCAGTGACCCATCCGCCACCGCTGTAAGATGGATATCGTCGCCTTCGCCGAGATGGAGCGGTTGCAGGATCTCCTCCGGCAGCACGATGCCGGGGGTATCGCCAATTCTGCGGACCTTGGTTTGGATAGGCGTGGCGTGAGCGTCGCCCCCACGCCACCGTTGTCAAGCTGTGAAGCCAGCCGAGGTGAAATTTCCTGCTGTGCTGGCTTGACAACCGGGGCTTGCCTGATAGCCTCCGGCCCCGCCGGTTCGGGAGGGTTGTGCTTTTGCAATTTTCCACCGCACCGCACCTACTCATCCCAGATCCTAACAATACGATGGCCACCAAGAAACAGGCAGTCAAATCTACTGCCAAGAAATCCGCCCCGCAAGCTGCCAAAAAACCTGCAGCCAAGAAAGCCCCGGCAACCAAGAAGTCGGCCGCCACCCCCAAAGCGACTCAATACGTTTACACATGGGGCGATGGCAAAGCCGACGGCAACGGCAGTATGAAGCCGCTGCTAGGCGGCAAGGGTGCCAATCTCGCCGAGATGACCCGCATTGGCCTGCCGGTGCCTCCGGGCTTCACGGTGACCACTGATGTCTGCACATACTTCTATGCGAATGGCCGGACCTATCCCGTTCAGTTGCAGAGCCAAATGGAAGCGGGCATCAAGAATATGGAGAAGATCATGGGCTGCAAGTTTGGCGATGCCAAGGGCATGCCGCTGCTGGTGGCCGTTCGCTCCGGGGCTCGCGACTCGATGCCCGGCATGATGGACACCATCCTCAACCTAGGCCTCAATGACGAAACGGTTCAAGCGCTTGCCGCCGCCACCAAAAACGAGCGCTTCGCATGGGATTGCTATCGCCGCTTCGTCCAGATGTATGGCGACGTGGTGCTTGGC
This sequence comes from Verrucomicrobiota bacterium, assembly GCA_037141475.1. Lineage (GTDB taxonomy): Bacteria > Verrucomicrobiota > Verrucomicrobiia > Verrucomicrobiales > Akkermansiaceae > Luteolibacter. Next base: position 5,702 of record JBAXCM010000069.1, read on the forward strand.
TTGCAAAAGCTCGAGGGCGAGGATCACGAACCCTTTGAGATGGTCATCGAGGAATTCAAACACGAGAAATACGGCAAGGATATCATCGACTCCGAACTCACCGCGCAAGACCAGATGGAATTGGTCAAGCGCTTCAAGGCTCTCGTCAAGGAGCGCACCGGTCATGTGTTTCCGAGTGATCCGTGGGACCAACTGCGCGGCGCCGCCGGTGCAGTCTTCGGCTCGTGGATGAACGATCGCGCTATCGTCTATCGCCGCAAATATAACATCCCCGCCGCTTGGGGCACCGCCGTCAACGTGCAAGCCATGGTCTATGGCAACACCGGCATCACCTCCGGTTCCGGCGTTGCCTTCACTCGCAACCCCGCCAACGGCGCCGACGAATTTTACGGTGAATTCCTCATCAATGCCCAAGGCGAAGATGTTGTCGCCGGCGTGCGCACCCCTGAGCCAGTGCTCAATTTGAAAAAGGAGATGCCCAAGTCGTATGCGGAATTGCTCAAGGTGCGCCAAATCCTTGAGAAGCATTTCAAGGATGTGCAGGACATCGAGTTCACCATTCAGGAAGGCAAGCTGTTCATGCTGCAAACCCGCAACGGCAAACGCACCGCCGCCGCCGCCCTCAAGTTCTCCATGGACATGGTAAAGGAAAAACTCATCGACTGGGAAACCGCCGTGTTGCGCAACCCCGCCGATCAGCTCGACCAACTTCTCGCTCCAATCTTCGACCTCGCGGAAATCGCCAAGGCCAAGCCGCTCGCCAAGGGCCTGCCCGCCGGCCCCGGTGCAGCTTCCGGTAAGATCTATCTGAATGCCGACCGCGCCGCCGCCGCCGAAGCCCGCGGCGAAAAGGTCCTGCTCGTCCGCAACGAAACCAGCCCGGAAGACCTTCGCGGCATGATCGCCGCCGAAGGCATTCTCACCGCCAAGGGCGGCGTCTCCTCCCATGCCGCTCTGGTCGCCCGCCAAATGGGCAAAGTCTGCATCTGTGGTGCCGCCGCTGTGGAAATCGACTACGACAAACTCACCGTCACCGCTTCCGGCCAGACGTTCAAGGAAGGCGACTACCTCTCCATCGACGGCACATCCGGCATCGTCTACGGCGGCCAAATCAAAACGGCCCCATCCGAAATTATCACCGGCATCGTCGATGGCGATAAGGCCGCCAAGAAAACCGCGAAGTTTAAGAACTTCCTCCAACTCATGGAATGGTGCGCTCAGGCGACCAAGCTCGCCGTTCGCACCAATGCCGACACGCCCGAGCAGACACGCATCGCCATGGCCTTCGGTGCCACCGGCATCGGCCTGACCCGCACTGAGCACATGTTCTTCGAGGGCGACCGCATCGACGCGATGCGCGAGATGATTCTAGCGACCGATGTGACGGCCCGCAAGGCCGCGCTGGCCAAGTTGTTGCCTTATCAGCGTGAGGACTTCACCGGCATCTTCAAGGCGCTCAAGGGCTTCCCGGCCACCATTCGCTTGCTCGATCCGCCGCTCCACGAGTTCTTGCCCCACACCAAGGAACAACAACTCGACCTCTCGAAAAAGCTCGGCGTCAAGGTTGATACCATCATCCAACGCGTCGCCGACCTCCATGAGTTCAACCCGATGTTAGGCCACCGCGGCTGCCGCCTCGGCATCGCCTATCCGGAAATTACCGAGATGCAGGCCCGCGCCGTCTTTGAAGCCGCCGCCGATGTCGCCCAAAAGAAAATCCCGGTCAAACCCGAAGTGATGATCCCGCTGGTTGGCTTCCAACAGGAATTCGACCTGCAGGCCGAAATCGTCCACCGCGTCGCCAAGGAAGTCATGGCTGAGAAAAATGTCACCTTTGAATATCAGGTCGGCACCATGATCGAAGTGCCACGCGGTGCGCTCACCGCCGACCAGATTGCCATTGGCGCCGAGTTTTTCAGCTTTGGCACCAACGACCTCACCCAAACGGCACTGGGTATCAGTCGCGACGACATGGGCAGCTTCATGACGCCATACATCGAGAACGACGTGTTCAGCAAGAACCCCTTCGCCACCCTTGATACCACCGGCGTTGGCCAACTCATGGAAATCGCCGTCGCCAAAGGCCGCAGCACCCGCCCTAACATTAAACTCGGCATCTGCGGCGAACATGGCGGCGATCCTGACTCCGTTAAGTTCTGCCACCAACTCGGCCTCAACTACGTCTCGTGCTCGCCTTACCGCGTGCCCGTCGCCCGCCTCGCCGCCGCCCAGGCTGCCATCGAGCAAAAACGCGCGGCCAAGAAGTAGGCCCCATCCAACTTGCCGGCGGCCCCCGGGCACCGGCCCGTTCCAACTCCCAAGCCGTCCCGCCATCCAGCGGGGCGGCTTGTTGCGTTTCCGGCGCTTTCACCGGAATCTTCAACCAGAGCGATGCATGAGCAGATACTGCCCTCGCCATACCCGCCCGGGGTTCCGCGCTCCTGTCTCCTGTCTCCTTCCAATGCAGAAAACTTGACCTGACGAGAGCAACTTTAGCTTTTCAAGGGCAGTAGCATGCATCACCATCTATCCATCTATCCCATGATCCGTCTAACCTGCCGCTTACTCATGAGCATACTGGTACTAACTGGTTCGTCGTCCGCCCAATCTCCTGCTCCACCCGACGATCCCTCAGCAGAGGCCCAAAGGTTGCAACTCGAGCGGCTGCAGCGCCACTCGTTCGCCAGCACCCACGCCGATGCCGCAGCACCGGGTGTCTTGCTTGGCAACGCACACCTCGGCGGCTGTCTGGCGGCATCAGGACTCGGTTTCCCCACCCTGTGGAGCGACGCACTGTGGCGCAACACCGACCAGCGACTCCCGCTCACCGGCCCCCTTCTCGCCTGCGACGCGCTGGCCGGCCTCACCGCCGTTTCCTATCACCAGGAGTTATCACTAACAGACGGCTTGGCAAAAACCTCGGTCCGTTTTCCGCAAGACGCCGGCTACGATGCCGAAGTGTTTTGCTCGATGGCCGAGCCCTCGCTGCTGGCCATCCGGCTGACACCCTGCGGTGAGTCAGCCCGCCAGTGGCACCTCCAACTGCCCGCCGCTGCCAACCTCAAACAAGTTTCGCCAAACGCGTTGTCGGGAACCTCAGCCCCCGACGCTTTCACGCTTTTCAAATGGTCCCTGCAGTCGAATCTGCCGCTGACCCGCAGCGCCGACAACCTCGTCACCCTCCAACTCACCCCGGGCCAACCGCTTTGCCTGACGTTTTTCCTGCACCCGATCAATTCTGATAAATTTGCCGAAGCGCCCGCTGGCACCGACGCTAGATTCGACGCCTTGCTCGCCGCCCACCGCGCGGCATGGGAAAAACTTTGGCGGCAATGCGCCGTGCTCGCCATGCCCGATGCGGACCTCGAACGTCTGTGGTATCGCTCACTCTACTGGACCCTGAGTACTTGCGGCAGCAAACGCTACCTGCCGGGGGAAAGCATGTTCGCCGTGCCTTGTTGGGATATGCACCCATTCACATACGGCGCCGCCGGTTGGGCACTCCAAGCATTCACCGCGGTCGGCCTGCCAGACCAAGCCAGGGCCATCCTCGACTGTCAGTTCAAACCCGAAGCGTTGCATGACAACGCCCAAGTTTATACAAACATCCTAACAAAAAACGCCGCCGCGCCCGATGCGATGGCCTTCGCTCACGAGGTGAAAACGGACGGCCGCAACATCCCCTGCGGCCAATACGAATTGCAGCGCCATCTCGACGGCTTTGCCGCCGCCTTGTTTGAGCGCCACCAACGGTTCTATCCAGATAAGAGCCTCTCACCCGCCCAACTCTATCCACTCATGCGGGGCCTCGCCCAATTCTGGTCAGGCCTCGCCCGCCTCGACCCCCAGTCCGGAAACTACCTGATGCCAAAAATGACCTCTCTAACTGAGGATCTGGTAGCACCGCATCCCATCGATGCCGCGCTCGCCGCGAAGTGGTGCCTGCTCATCGCCCGCCGGGATGCCCTCGCCCTTGGCTGCGACTCCGAACTCAGCGAGCACTGGAACGATGTTGCCAACCACCTGCTCTTGCCACAAAACGACCAGCGTTACCTCGAGTATGCCGGCGATTTGGACCAACGCAGCGGTGGTGGCTATCAGGGCGTGCGCGGCTTCGTCTATCTCGGCTGGCCAACCATGGAACTCATCCCCACCTTGGATCGCGCCAAAGCCCTGCGTACCCTCGAACACACATGGGAGCGCAACCGCCACGGCGAGGGCATGATCGGCTTCGTCGCGAATTGGTTCGCCCTAGCTGACCTCCATTACGGCCGAGCTGACCACGCGTTAGAGATTCTCAAGCACAACTTCCGCTGCGAGGACGCCTGGCAGCAGGGCGTCTCCGAGTACCCCGGTAGCAAAAACTTCCACTTCACCACCAACTACACATCCTATCTCCTCGTCCCCCTCGCCATGGCCCTCCAGTCCGCCGATCACCTCCTCGACGCCTTCCCCGCCGTGCCTTCCGCTTGGAAAGATTTTGCTTTCTATCAAGTTCCCGGCGAGTCCGGCATTCGCGTCTCTGGCGTCATGCGCGAAGGAGCCGTTCAATGGCTCAGCTACACGCATAACGGAAAGTTGCTCCACCAGTCAACCGGTCGTGAAACCCTGCGCATCGAGCACCACGGCGACGCCCTGAGCCTTACTCCGCTCACCCACTAATAGATTCCCAGGCTCCGTGCAAAAATCCGCCCTGGTGGGGGGCTGTCCCCCCAAGAAATTTGTCGGCCACTGACCTCAATACTGATAGAGCAGATAGAAGTTGAACTGTCCGCCCTTCTTCGCTTGCTTGTCAGGCACAGCCATGGGCAGCGCGTAGTCAAGAGCCAGCGGCATCGGGCTGATTGGCAAGCGGAGGCGGAGGCCGAAGCCGGCGTCGCTGTAGATATTGCTAGGGCTCAGGTCCCAACTGGCGGCATTCACAAAGCCTGTGTCGTAAAAGACGGCGGCGCGAACGGTTTCGATGATTGGCACGGTGTATTCAAATGAGACATAGCCGAGGGACTTGCCGCCGATGGCCTCATCGGAGCTATTGGGATAATCGCGGGGGCCGACGTCGCGGAACTTGAAGCCGCGCAAGGTGCGTCCGCCGCCGAGGAACATGCGCTCGAAGACATGCACTGGCTCGCCATTCAGACCTTCGACGGACGCGAGTTCACCGCTGATCGAGAAGATGGAATCCCACTTGAGGTTCCAATACTGCTGGCCCTGCACCGACATGGTGAAACTCTTCACATCCCCGCCCAGACCTGCCAGCGTCGCTACCGCATCGATCTTGTGGCCGCTGCGCGGCTGGATGTTGCTGTCGCGGGTGTCATAGACGTAGTTCAACGCCATGGCACTCCGGACGAAGCTGCCATCCTCATGGCCGACGATGTACTCCGAGAGCGGCGGCGTGTTACTGAAAACATCGATTTTTACCTGTTCGAGGCGGTACTCGAGTTTCAGCGAGCCGTGGTCACCCAGCGGCTGGCGCAGCGAGGTGGCGGCCCCCACATTGGTTTGCCGGTAATAGGTGCTAAAGTAGTTAGACTGACGGAAGAACAACTCGCCGCCGAGGGCGAGTTTGCGGTCTAGGAACCAGGGTTCCACTAGCGACATGGTAAAGTCGGTTTGGGTGCTGCCGGCCCGCAGGTTCATTGCAAAGCGCTGGCCGCCGCCGGTGAAGTTCCAAGGATTGAATAAGTCGAAGTTCGACTGCTCCAGAGTGAGGAATCCGACAATGCTGTCAATCGAGCTGAAACCAAAGCCGACACCCACCGAGCCGGTGCTTTTTTCCTCCACCAAAATATCCACGTCGCGATAGCCGCCGCCGGCCGGAGTGCCCGTCACTTGGACGTCGCTAAAATACTGCAAATTTGTTAGGCGGGCCTTGGTGGTTTCCAGTTCGACGGAGTTGAACCAATCGCCGGGTTGAAGTGTGCCTTCGCGCCGGATCACCTTGTCCTTACTCTTGGCATTGCCCTTGATGTTGACGCGACCGACGTGGAAGCGGGTGCCTTCGGTGATGTTATAGGTGATGGACACGCGGCCCGGGCCGGCGTCGCGGATGTCAGGGGCGACGGCGGCATCGGCATAGCCACGAGATCCGTAGTAACTGCGGATCATGGTGATGTCCGCCCGCATTTTTTTGGAGGAATACGAACTGTTAGCGACGAGCGTGAGAGCGGGTTGGAGTTGCTCGGGTTTGAACACGGTCATTTTACCAAAATTCACTGCGTCAACCGTGTACTTTTCGCCTTCATTGATGGGAATGACCAGATCCACCCGGCCACCGGCCACCGGCACGCGACGGATGCCCGGGCTGCTGGCCCGCAAATAGCCCCGGCTGCGGTAGTAGTCCAAAACCGCGTCTAGGTCGGTGTCCAACTGGCCGCTTTCGAAGCGACCGGACTTGGTGAGCCAGGAAAACCAGCCCTTGGGTTTGACCTTCATTTCCTTGCGCAACTCCGCGTCGGTAAACACCTTGTTGCCCTCAAAGTGGATCCGCCGAATCTCATTCTTGCTCCCCTCATCAATCAAAAATACCAGGTTCGACTTCCCCGGCCTCGACGTCGGTTGCACCTTGTGCGTCACCGTCACATCCGGATAACCGTATCCTTGATAGTATTTTTCAATGTTCCGGCGCGCTTCCAAAATCACCTCGTCGGTGAGGACTCCCCGGCTCTTGAGTTTGCACTCCTTGGCCAGCTTCTCATCCGAAAACTTTGTGTTGCCCTTGAATCCCAGCGCCACATACTCGTCACGCGACGTTACGTCCGCAATCAACTTCACCGTGTCCCCCACCACTTCCGCAAAAATACGCACGTCTTCCACCGAGCCCGACTCGTAGAGCGCCTTGACATCGGCGTCCACGTGCTCGGCGGAATAGATCACGCCGACCTTTGAGCTCATCAAATTGCGAATGCGTGCCTCGTCAACCGTCTTGGGGCCGGTGTAGCGAATCTCCACAGCGGAAATCTTCTTCCCCTCAAATTCCTGAGCCTGCACCCCACCTGCCAGCCCCCAGAAAAGCAGCGCCAACAAGGGGAAAATCCGCACAAAACTGCGCGCAGGGGATGGTTTCGAGACAGGTATTGTTAACATTTCGGTAGTTCGGTTGCCGGACAGAATCCAGCAATTGTCGCCAGCGTCAAGAGGAATCCACCACGGAATCCAGCATGGCGCTCGTTTCGAAAAATCGAAATCCTTGCCCGGGATGCATTCCTCAGGTACATCCGCCCCGTGCTCACCATTCACAAGCTTACCAAGTCCCTCGGCGGCCGCACCTTGCTGCGCGAGGCGGAACTCTCCATCAACTGGGGCGAACGCGTGGCCCTTGTCGGCCCCAACGGCGCCGGCAAATCCACCTTGTTCCGGATGATTCTCGACGAGGACGGCCCCGACGAAGGGACGATTGAGCGGGACGAGTACTCGATCACCGGCTACCTGCCACAGGAATCCGGCGAGCCCACCGATGAAACGATCATCGAAATTGCCATGGGCATTACCCCGGAAATGATCGGCATCCTGCGCTGCATGCGGGAGCACGAAAAAGCCGGCGATCTGGGCCACCCGGAATACGCCAAGGCGCAAGACCAATTCAATCACCTCAACGGCTACCAGAACGAGCCGAAAGCCAAGAAAATCCTTGCCGGTCTCGGATTCAAGGAGCCGGATTTCCAGCGCCCAGCCCGCGAATACTCCGGCGGTTGGGTGATGCGCGCCCATTTGGCCCGCCTGCTGGTCATGGAACCGGACCTGCTGATGCTCGACGAGCCGACCAACCACCTAGACCTCATTTCCCTGCTGTGGCTCCAGCGCTACCTCCTCAATTACTCCGGTGCCATCCTCATGATCTCGCATGACCGCGATTTCATGGACGCCATCGTCGAGACCG